>CAYVDZ010000121.1:4402-10519 GCA_964450575.1 uncultured Opitutus sp. | reverse complement strand
AACCAGCGGGCCAGCTTGCGGTCACTTCGACCAACCGTTGCGAATCTGACGCCGAACGAGGAACCTATGAACCTTCACCACACCACTCCCACGTCCGCCCCCCCCACCGGGAAATTCGACCTCACCGTTCGCGTCGGCTGCAGCCTCGCTTATGAAGTCACGGGCACCGCGTCGGTCCTGCTCAACGTGCAACCCCGGCGCGATCGCAACCACGCCGTTGTATTCCAAGCGTTGACGATGGGACAGAATTTGCCCGCGACCGCATTTACCGACACTCACGGCAATCACGTTTGGCGGGTCAAACTCGCGCCGGGTTCGAACTTCGTGCGCCACGACGCCATCATCGCCCTCGCGGCCACACCCGACAACCAGGACCTGCCCGCCGCGATCCCGCTCGCTCCCGACCAACTGCCTGCGGACGTCTTACGATACACGTTACCCAGCCGCTATTGCGACTCGGACAAGCTCGCGAAATTTGCCTGGGATAAATTCGGACAAGTGGAGCACGGACTCCCCCGCGTGAGCGCAATCAGCCAGTGGATCCACGATAATATTGAGTATCGCTATCTCTCCGGCCGCGCCGACCTCTCAGCGTGGGATGTATTGCAGCGTGGATATGGGGTGTGCCGGGATTTTGCCCATCTCGCCATCGCGCTCAACCGCACCTTCAACCTGCCGGCGCGTTATATTACCGGCCATCTCCCCGACATCGGCTTTCCCGATCCCGACAACCACATGGACTTCCATGCTTGCGCGGAAGTGTACGTCGGAAACAATTGGTATACGACGGATGCCCGCTTCCATGTACCGCGCATTGGTCGCATCAAAATCTCCTGTGGCCAGGACGCAGTCGACGGCGCCTTCTCCACAATATACGGCGGAGCGACACTGACATATTTCCAAGTGTGGGCCTATCAAGTCGCATGCGGAACGGTGGGAGTCGGTGACCCTCTCGATTTTTCGCAGCGCTTGGACAACCAATATACGGTGCACACCGAGGCGCCGTACTCAGTCGACGAACCGTCACCGGCACGGACGCCATAACCGCACGGATCATCGGGAAATCGAGACCAAAACCGAGCCAGCATATCTCGAGCAGAGCGGCGAATCCGCTCTGGTACTTACCTCGGTCACGTGAAGCTGCCCCATCAACTGAACTCAAAGACGTGCCAGCATCTCCGGTGTCGCTAACTCGTAGCTGATCTTACCTTCGGCAATTTCGCGCAAGGCCGTGTCTTCAGGGGAGAGCTTTTCGAGGGACTCGATCAGCGGTCGGTTGCCGCGTCTGAGTTGCTTCACGCGGCGGGAAACCACGTTAACCAGAATGGTCGGATCGTCGACCATCTTGAGGGCTGCCTGAATGTAATCATCTCTCATAAAAGGAAGCTGGGCGCGAAAACTTCAGCGGCCCGGTTCAGGTTGGGATTGGGTCAAGTAGCGTTGAACGCAAAGCGCAAGGCTGGCCCCAAAGGAAGCCCAAGCCACTCTCTGGGGCTCACTTTAGCTTGGCCGAGAATACCCGAAAGTCGAAAACGCGCAAGGGAAGAGACCGCTTTCCCCGGTCGGCAGTCTCCGCTCCCTGCTGTCTTCCTCCGGCGTGACACCGACATTCCTGTCTGTTTTCCGCCCACCCCCGGAACAGGCAGGAATGCCTGTATCACCCCGAGCCCCGCCTCCGGGCTTGTCCCGTTGCAGCGAAACTGAGTCCATGACCCGGCATGCGATTATCTTTCCTCCTCGCGCTCCGTCGTTCTTCGGCTGCTGGTCTTATCGGGATCGTCACGCTTGCCTTCCTCGCGGGCGCGGTCCTCGCCCAGCCAGCCACCACCACGAAGGCAGGCCGGGGCCAGGGTCGCGCGCAAGTCGCACCCGCGAACGCCTGGTGGCAGGAAATCGACACCGGCCCGTTCCTTTCAGATACGTTCTTCTCCGCCAAGGGCACTGACGTGGCCGCTCTGAAGGGCATCGCGATCAAGGTCGGCCCGGCCCGCGACGCCTCGCTCGTCTTCGATACCGAGTTGCTCGCCTGGCGCGGCGGATTCGACGGCACCGTGCTCCTCGAGGGCACGCCCTGGAATGGCAGTCACGGGGGCAATTCGCACTTTCCCGACGGCGACGCCCGCTTGTTTTTTCTCAACCAAGGCGGCCTCGGCTTCGCCATCAACGGTAGCTGGGCTGACACGCGCGATCCCAAATCAGGTCCCCTCCCGCACGCCGTCGGTCGCTACCGCGGTTTGTTTCGTCACGGCCAGCAAGTCGTGCTGCATTACACCCTCGCCGGCGTGAAGGTGCTCGAACTGCCCGCGCTGGAAACCGTGGGTGGAATCCGCACCCTGACGCGTACCGTAAATCTCGATACGACCAGTCAGGTCGAGTTGGAACTTCTGGTCCGCGACGCCTCGCTCCCGACCGCCAACCCGCGTCTTAAACCGGACGCCCAGGTCTACCTCGTTGGCGCCCCCGCCGGCGTGACGCTGAAGCATAATCCCAACGGTCGCACAACCGTGTCCGTCGCGCGCAACACGCCCGCCGCCCGCTTCAAGATCGTCTACGCGGAACGCCCGCTCGCTCCCGCCGATCACGCGGCACTCGCGGCCCCGCACGATTTGCTGCCGCTCACGCGCGGGGGTCCGGGTCTTTTTCCCGAGACCTTCACTGTTCAAGGACAACTCGATCCCGCTGCCGCGACCAAGACTTACGCCGTCGATGTCGTCCCTCTCCCATCGGAAAACCCGTGGAAATCCCCCACCCGCTTCGGCGGTTTTGACTTCTTCCCCGACGGCAAACGCATCGCCGCCTCAACGTGGAATGGCGATATTTGGATCGCCGACGGCATTGAGGGCGATCTCGCTCAGGTCACGTGGCGGCGATTCGCGAGCGGCATGTTCCAGACGCTCGGTCTCAAGATCGTCGATGGGGTGATCTATACCCACGGTCGCGACCAGCTCACCCGCCTCCACGATCTCAACGGTGACGGCGAAGCGGATCACTATGAGTGTTTCAATAATGACGTCCGCATCACCGATGGTTTTCACGAGTTCAGCTTCGATCTCGAAACCGATCGCGACGGTAATTTCTACTTCAGCAAATCAATGCCGGTGAATCAGGGCGGTCGTGGTTTCACCCCGTGGACGCCGCACAACGGCACCGTCATGAAGGTCAGCCCGGACGGCTCGAAACTCGAGGTCGTCGCCTGGGGCTTGCGCGCTCCCGGTGGGGTCGGCGTCAGTCCCGATGGCGTTATCACGACGGGTGAAAACGAGGGCTCGTATGTTCCGCAATGCAAGATCACCTGGACTCCACCCGGCAAGGTGACGTTCAACGGGGTCGTTCCCAGTCGTTGGGAAAACCGCGGGTGGGTGGAGGCGCTGCCTGGCGCACCGACCGATTATGACCGACCGCTTCTATGGCTACCGTATCATGCCGATAACTCCAGCGGCAGCCAGGCCTGGGTGCCGCAAAACACGAAATGGGATCCCCGCCACGCCGGTGAAATGCTCCACCTCTCCTACGGTAAATCGAGCATCTTCCGCGTCATGCGCGAAGAGGTGAATGGCGTCGTTCAGGGCGGCGCCTACCGCCTGCCCATCGACGTATCCGCCGCGGTGATGCGCGCGCGGTTCCACCCGAAGAGCGGCCAACTTTACGTGATGGGTTTCCGTGGCTGGCAAACCAACGGGCGCGATGCTTTTCAACGCGTCCGCTACACTGGCGTCACCGTACCCCAACCCGTCGGACTCAATGCCCATCGCAACGGCATCCTCGTGCGGTTCTCCGCGGCGCTGGACCCCAAGACCGCCGAAGATCCATCGCGCTACTCGGTCAGCAAGTGGAACTACGTCTGGGGCCCGCAGTACGGATCCGGCCGTTTCTCGATCGATCAACGCGACGAAGCGGCCGAAACGCGGGCGCTCACTGTCGCATCGAAGGGCGTCCACAATTTGATCGATACCGTAACGGTCGGAGCGGCCAAACTGCTCGAGGACGGACGTTCCGTATTTCTCTATCTGCCCAAAATGACGGCCGCGATGCAGATGGAAGTAAAGCTCGACCTCACCGATCCGAAGGGCGCACCGGTGCGTGAAACGATCTACAGCACCGTCCACGAAATGGCGCCCGAATTCAAAATCGCCGGCCTGCGCTGGGAGGACATTCCGGTCATCGCCTCCGCGCCCTCAGGTGAGCCCGGCCTCGTCATGAGTTTCGACGCCGAAACGACCGACACCGTCCGCGTGGACCAACTCGCGTTGACCGTTCCGGCGGGAGCGTCACCGTCCGTGTTCATCGCCCCCCGCGCGTTCGGCGCTGCCTGGCAGGGGACGCTCATCGTGCCGGAGCGCGATGAGTATACGTTTTCGCTTGAAGGCGTCGGCACGGTTTCGCTGCAGATCGACGGCCAGGTGATCGCCAGCGGCGAACTCCCCCTCACCGCGAAACTTCCGGCAACCCTCACGAAGGGTCCGCACGCCATCTTCTGCAGTTACCGCAGCCCGCGCGAAGGCGAAGCCCGCGTACGCCTGTTGTGGAGCAGTCCGCAGTTTAAGTTGGAGCCCGTTCCGGCTTCCGCCTTTCGGCACATGCCGGGCGCGGAGCTCGATCAGTGGAGCAAAGTTCGCGCCGGTCGCGAAATCTTCACCGCCGCCCACTGCGTGAAATGTCACGTGCCTCGCGGCGGCGTGCCGAGCGATGCCACGCCCGAACTCCGGTTCAACCCACCCGACCTCCAGAATGCCGCCAACCGGATGGAGCGCAGCTGGCTGGAAAAGTGGATCACCCAACCCCAAGGGCAATGCCCCACGGTCGCTCCGCAACAGGCGGCGGAGATCGTCGCGCATCTCTCGACGCTGAAAGATCCCAACTGGCAGGGCGCCACGATCCCCGCTGACTCCGGCCGTATTGCCGAAGGGGCCGCGCTGGTGGAGAAACTCCATCTCGCCTTCTGGATCGAGCCGCTCACTCGATCCCGCCAGCACACCGACGGCGGCTTGATCGAACACTTGCTCCAGCCCGCGCGTCATCATGCTGACACGCGGTTTCCCGATCTCCGCCTAACGCGGATCGAAGCTGCGAGCATCGCCGCCTTCATCCGTTCCCGACAGCCGGGCAAAAACCCGGCGGCCGTGCTCGACAACGCCAGTGCCGGACAGGCCGCATTTGTGGCGTCATGTAGTGCCTGTCATGATACCGGTACCAAGCCAGGCCTTGCGACCAATCCGGCCTCCCGGGCTCCGGCATTTGAGATCATTTCCCGGAGCGACTGGACGGTCAAAGGCTGCGTCGCGGAGAGCCGCGGCTCGGCGCCCGATCTGCGTTTAACGCCGGAGGAGAAATCCCTCCTGGTTGCCTTCCGCAATTCCGACCGCGATGTCGGCCTGCAATCGTTGCGGCGTTTCGCCCCCGCCGAATTCGCGCAGACCCAGCTGAAGGCGCTTAGCTGTACGGAATGTCATTCTGGCAAAAACAAGCTGCCGGAGATCACTCAAGCGGGCGAGAAACTGGGCCAGGAATGGCTCACGTCCTTGTTCGCGGGCGAAGCGACGAAAACGCGTCCGTGGCTCGAAGCCCGGATGCCGGCCTTTGCGAGTCGCGCCACGAATCTCTCGATCGGACTCGCCGCCAAACACGGAGTGACCACGCAACCCCTTTCCGCGCCCGCCAAGCCCGACCTCATCGCCGTCGGAGCCAAGCTCGCCGGCACCGAAGGGTTCTCCTGCGTGGCGTGTCATGATGCCGGCAGCCGCATGGCGCTGCAGGTGTTCGAGGGTCAGGGCCCGAATCTCCAGCATGCGGCGCAGCGGCTGCGTTACGATTATTACCAACGCTGGATGCATAACCCGCAGCGCGTCACGCCCACCACGATCATGCCCCGCTACACCAAAGACCGGGACACCTCCGTGGCGGACACGCCCTTCGGAGGAAACGCGGAACAGCAGTTCGAGTCCATCTGGCACTGGATGCGAAGTTTGAATCACTGATTGAAGCGGGTTGAGCACCGTCCTGACCGCATGAGCGCGCCCTCCCTAATCGAGGGTGCGCCGCGACGGAGTTTTCAGGTGAAGGGGATAAAAAACTGACCTGTCCCTTTGGAATGCGCTCGAAACCCCGTCTTCCGGGGTA
>CAYVDZ010000121.1:0-4302 GCA_964450575.1 uncultured Opitutus sp. | reverse complement strand
CCTGTCCCTATGGATCCGGATTACCGGTAACACCATAATTGACCTGTCCCTATTGGCTCGGATTCCCGTGCTCGCTGCTTCGTTTCAGCTGACCAGGGATGAAGAAACTGACCTGTCTTTGGAATGCCACTGGGGTGGATTCGGATACCAAAACCAACCTGTCCCTTTGGGAGGAGATGATAAAATTAACCTCTCCCTTTGGACGACGTAATTAGCCTGTCCCTTTGGGGTCATTCTCAGTTTCGCCGACGAGCGACCTCATAATTGATCTGTCCCTATTAGGCAGGATTCCCATGCTCGCTGCTTCGTTTCGCTGAACGGGGCGGAAACCCGTTCTTTCCTTCCCTCGAAACCCCGTGTTCCGTGGCAGCATGTCCCCGGCTCCTCCTGTTGCGGTCATTGATATCGGCAGTAACTCGATCAAGGTGCTGGTCGCCACGCGCGGAGCGGGTGGCTCCATCGTGCCTCTGAAGTTCCGCACCATCGATGCCCGGATCGGTACCGGCATCAGTCACGTCCACCCGCGTCTCAGCGATGAGGGCATGAAACGCGGCGTGCAGGCAATCGCGGCTCTGCTGCAGGACGCAGCGGAATATTCGCCGGCCCGCATGGTCCTCGTCGCCACCAGCGCGGTGCGTGATGCTGAAAACGGAATCGTCTTTCGCGAGCAGGTTCGCGCGGCCACCGGCCATGAAATCCGCATCCTTTCCGGCTCCGAAGAAGCCAACCTGATTGGCCGCGGCCTCACCTGCGATCCAGCGTTGCGAGCGTTACGCAACTTCTACGTGTTTGATCTCGGCGGCGGTAGTCTCGAGTGCCTCGCCTTCCGTGACCGACAGATCGTCCAGGCAGTCAGCCTGCAACTGGGATGCGTGCGCCTGACAGAACGGTTTGTCGCCGACGTCACGGCGCCGTTCACCTCGCGCGCGAGGTCAATGGTCGCGGCTCACACTCTAGAGGTTTTAGCCCAGAGCGGATTCGCTTTTAGCCTGCCGGAAAACTCCGTCGCAATCGGCACCGGCGGCACGATCACGACGGTGCGCGCCATCCTCGGAACGCGCGCCGGAAAAGCGTTCGAACAGACAAATCCGATCGTAACCACGGCGGAACTACAGGAACTCCTCGCGTGGTCGGGAGCGCTGCCCCTGGCCGACCGGAAGCGCGTCCCCGGCCTCCCGCCGGCACGCGCAGATGTGTTTCCGACGGCCCTCGCCACGTTTCTCGCCGTGGCGGAGGCGGGACGATTTACGGCGTTTCAGAACTCACTTTTCAACCTGCGGTTTGGCCTCGCCGACCAGGCTTTGGACTGATCGCCCTCAGCTTGACCTGGCTTGGTTGGACGCGGGTCAGGCCAGCGACCGCGTCGCCTTGCGCAAGGCCTTCACCATCGTCACGAAATCTTTTGGCAGCGGCGCGCGTAAATCCAATTCCTTGCCGCTGATCGGATGCGTGAGCACCAGATGCTCGGCATGAAGCATGATGCGTTCCGGGAGGAGCGGCAGCCGCGCATGGGCCTTCCAACCATATAGGGCGTCACCGAGAATCGGATACCCCAGCGTTTTCATATGCACGCGAATTTGATGCGTGCGACCGGTGAAAATCTGGCAACGGATCAACGCGGCCAGATCCCCAAACGCCTCGACGCGCTCCCATGAGGTCCGCGCCACCTTGCCACCTTCGCCAACGGTCATGCGGTGACGATGGGTCGGATGCCGGGAAATCGCCTTGTCGATCATCCCGCTGAGCAGCTGCGGCACACCCGCGACGAGCGCGACGTACTCCTTCTTCAGGGAACGCGTCGCAAATTGATCCGCGAGCGCACGGTGCGCCTTGTCGGTCTTCGCCACCACGATCACGCCCGTCGTTTCCTTGTCCAGGCGGTGCACGATCCCAGGTCGTTCAACTCCGCCGATACCACTCAGCGTATCCGCGCAATGCCCCAGGAGTGCATGCACCAGGGTATCCTCGCCGGTCGCCGCGCCCGGATGCACGACCATGCCGGAGGCCTTGTTCACCGCCAGCATGTGCTTGTCCTCGAACAACACGTCGAGCTCGATGTCCGCCGCTTTCAGCTCCATCGGTGTCACGTCGGGAAAGGAAAACTCCAGCACGTCACCGGCCACCACGGCGTAGTCCCGGGTGATCGCGGCACCCCGCAGTGTGACGCGCTTCGCGTCGAAAGCCCGCTGCAGCGCGGTGCGGCTGTGCTCCGGGAAAGCGACCGCGAGCGCCTTGTCGGCGCGCAAGCGGCGTCCGCCCTCCGGGACCGTGTAAGATTGCAACATTCGCCGCACTCAAGCGCCTCTCCGATCCGCACGCAAGCCGCGTGGCGCCCGAAGCGGCACCGGGCATGCAAACACGTGGCGCTGCCTTCCCGTTAGTTATCCGCCCGCGCTGGCCACCAAGCGGGCGATCTCGTCGATCATCGCTTTTCGCGTCTCAACCGGGACGTCCGCCGCCTCCCACCCGCTCCGGGCCACTTGGGCGATCTCCGCCCGGTTGAACACGAGGTCGCTGACCAAGGCATCATACTCGTCCGTCAGGGAATTCGCGAAGCACATCGGATCATCCGTGCTGACCGTGCACCGCACTCCCGCGGCCATCAAACGCCGGATCGGGTGATCCTTCATCGACGGCACAACTTTCAGTCCGACGTTACTGAGCGGACACATGTCAAAGGTAACATCCCGCTCCACCGCGAGTTTGACCACAGAGATGTCTTCAATCGCGCGCACCCCATGTTGGACCCGGGTCACACCGAGCACCTCGATCGCTTCCCGCACTCGCGCCGGACCGTCGAACTCACCGGCATGGCACTTGGTGATCTTTCCTTCGGATCGCAGCCGCTTCCAGACTTCAGCGGTGTCCGGATGTGTTTCCATTTGCTCATCCCCGTGCAGATCAACCCCGGAGAGTTCGTCCCACGTGTGCAGCTCGTCGATCGTGGGACGCAGATCGCCGCCCAAATCGGAACGTAACATCCCGGCGAAGATGCGCACTTCGAGCCCTTCCGGCGCGGCTGAGCGGATCGCACGAATAATCTCCCGCCCCGGGATATTCACGAAACGGGTGATCGGCAGATGAAAACTCGTCTCGACGTAGCGCACATTCTGCGCAACGTGCTTCGCGAAGATGGCGCGGGCCGCCTCATGATATTTCTCCGCTGATTTAAACCACGGCAACGCGTGGTCGAGCAGGATACGCTCAAAGTCCGGAAACGTGCTATAGCGGTACGAACGGGAACGAAACACCGGGTCGGGCGGCCATTGTTCCGGGTCCCATGACGTCAAAAGTTCGTACGGCAGCGCGCCTTCAAGGTGCAGGTGCGTCTCGGTCTTGGGCAAAGCTTGAATGAAGTCACGCATGCGAAAAGATTAAGAGGACAACCCGAGCGGGGAAAAACGTGGCCTGGGCGGGCGATCCAATCAGCCGGCGCCCGGTTTCCCGAGCAGATATTCCGGGTTCAGTTTGTGCAACGCCTTCGGCACGAAGATTCCATCTTTGCGGATGAGCTTGCCGTCGAACCAGATTTCCCCACCGCCGTATTCCGGGCGTTGGATACAAACCATATCCCAGTGCACCTGGGATTTATTGCCATTGCCCACCCCTTCATAGGCCTGGCCGGGCGTGAAATGAAAGGAGCCGGCGATCTTCTCATCGAAAAGGATGTCGCGCATCGGTTCGAGGATGTGCGGGTTGAATCCTATCGCGAACTCACCAATATAGCGCGCACCCGCGTCGCTATCCAAAATCTCATTCAGGCGTTTAGTGTTGCTTGACGTGGCCTCAACCACCCGGCCCTTTTTGAAGACCAGGCGGATGTTATCAAACGAGGCGCCGAGATAGACCGTGGGCGCGTTGTATTGAATATAGCCTTCGACACTGTCTTTCACGGGGCAGGAAAACACCTCGCCGTCCGGAATGTTGCGCAGGCCGCCACAGGGTTGCGCTCCGATGCCTTTGATCGAAAAACGCAGGTCGGTCCCGGGACCCTTGATCTGCACCTGGTCGGTTTTCGTCATCAGGTCCCCGAGTGCTTTCATGCCCGGGGTCATGCGCGCGTAATCCAGCGTGCAAACCTTGAAATAGAAATCCTCAAACGCCTCCGTGCTCATCCCCGCCTGCTGGGCCATGGCGGCACTCGGCCAGCGGAGGACGACCCACTTGGTCTTGCCCACCCGGTGATCCAGCACCGGCTTCATCAGCCGCGAAACCAACTGGACGCGATCCGACGGCACATCGGCGGCTTCGAAGATATTCTCCGAGCCCCGCATCGCGATGTACGCATCCATTTTCTGCATA
>CAYVDZ010000120.1:0-10639 GCA_964450575.1 uncultured Opitutus sp. | reverse complement strand
CGCCGAAGCCGTGACGTTTGCCAGCGCCTCCAATTCACCGGAACTTCGGCTCGCCGCGCTTCCCCTCGCCGCCCGACTTTCCCCTGAGGTCGCCGCGCCCATGCTCGCGAACCTTGTGCGCACCGGATCCATCGAGGAACAAAAGGCTGCGTTCCGATCGCTCACGCGTTTGCGTCACCCTTCCGCGGATACGCTGCTCGTCGAGCAACTGAAACAACTCGCAGTCGGCAAGGTTGCTCCGGAAGTGCAACTCGAGCTCGTCACCGCAGCCGGGAGCCGGAGTGATCCCGCCATCAAGGCGCTATTGGTGCAACACGAGGCCAACCTGGCCGCAGGCACCGACCCGCTCGCGCCTTACCGGGTCGCCCTCGCCGGCGGCGACCGCAACCGGGGCGAACGGCTCTTCCGCAATCATCCGGTGATGGCCTGTATTCGCTGTCACCGCGCCGGTGGTGACGGTGGCGACGCGGGCCCAAACCTGGCCGATACGGGCGCGCGTTACAGCCGCGAATACTTGCTGGAGGCGATTATAAAGCCGAATGCCACGATCGCTAAAGGCTTCGATACGATCGTCCTCTCCTTGAAAAGCGGCGGGGTGGCCGCAGGCGTGGTCGCGAGTGAAACCAACGATACGATCTCGTTGCGAAACATGGACAACAAGCTGATCGACGTGAAAAAATCCGACATCGCCAAACGCGAAAGTGCGCCCTCGGGCATGCCGGAAATTTACGGCAGCATTCTGACCAAGACGCAGCTGCGCGACCTGATGGAGTATCTGGTCAGCTTGAAGGAAATGCCGGCTGCCTCGGCCGCGTCCGCCGAACAGCCACGGGCGCTCCGCGGCCTGCCGCCCGCGCCCCGGCAGACCGGGTAATGATACGGACCGAGTGACGCTCTTCTCCGCCAAGCGGAGAGGGCATCACTATAGCGGCACGCGAAACGAGACTCCGCTCGCTATCATTTTCCGACGCATGAGGAACCCGGCAGCGCAGAAATAGTAAGACGGCGCCAAGGGAAAGAGCTATTCGCGAAACCGTCACGTCAGGCGAGGCATCAATTAACGATTAACGCATCGAGCCTTGCTCGCCTGCCTCGACCGGCCCGGCTCCCTTCGCGCCGCCGTCTGCCAGCTGGATCGCCGCTGACGGAACTCAGCGGGAGCGGAGGTGAATCAAGTCTCAGACATCCAATCCGGATAGAGATAATTGCCCATCAAGGACCACCGGACTGCCATTAACCCGCAAGGTGAAGTGCCCGAAATGCAGAATGCCCTGGTATTCTGTATCAATCTGTGGCTTCAACTGCATTTTTCAGGACCAATCTTTTGAACCACAAATTACGCCGATCACGCGGATCATGTCACTCCATCCCAACGCGTCATCGGCATGTAGACCCACGACAACCTCGGACATCCGCTTCATCCGCGCCATCAGCGGTGGATCGATTTCCGAACCCCCTCACGCACTCCACCAGGAGCGGGTCGTGGAAATTATATATACCCGTCTCCCTTACTGATCGCCGATTGGTGGTCGGCAGCGACTGCTTGAACTCCCGGCCAACGAGGGGTGTTTCAATGTCATTGCCCGATCTGTTTTCCCATTATCGGCGCTGTAAGGCCGAATGCCGATTCAGTGCTTCCTGTCCCGGAGTATCCGTTCTGGCGGTAGAACTGATACGCGGTCTTCGGGCTACCGAGTTCAATGGACGTCTGATTCCTCCGCCGCGCTTCATCAAACCGGGCTTCGGGGACAAGATGCTTTTGGCATGAGGCCAGGCCGCTCTCGGGGAACACCTGTAAACCGGAATGGGTTTATCGATTTGATGGGCTCGATCCCAAGGCGTCGGATTTAACCGGAGGCCACAGAGGAAGCAGAGGGCTAAACTAAGGCAGAATGTTTCCTCCGCGCTCTCTGTGATCTCCGGTAAAACTTCTATTGGTCCGGGGTCTGAACGCCCGCATTGGCTCGCGCCTGCGCTGCCGGATTCAAACGGATCAACCCGCACTGCACGTCGAAATTGGGCTTCGATTATATAGACTCGAAGACCCGGACGTCGCGAACGTACACGCTCCCGTCCGATGACTTCCTCCGTCGCTTCCTGCAGCACCCGCTCCCGGCCGGCACGCACCGCATCCGGTATTACGGATGCATCCGGCCGCCAAGAAACGACGGGGCATTGTCGAGACGCTCCTCGCCGCCCGGATTGTCGTGCGCCCCACGTCCGTGCCGCCGCCGGACTGGCATCGACGTTGTCACCATTGTCAGCAGTTCACCTTGATCGCGATCGGAAAATTGTCGCACGCTCCGCCATGAACGGGTCGGGGATTGTATATCTGCTCGTCCCAACTACTGGCCTGCGTGGAAAACCGCGGGTTTCCCTTGGCTGGCTGCTGCAGCAAACCATTCGCCAGGATCCGTTCCACCCTCACGCAGATAAACGTGCGTTTCGAAATGCATGGGACCGCGGCAGCTCTCCGTCCCGCTGGTTCCTGACCGAGCAAGCCGTGCAATGGACGAATCACTCCGGGTCGATCACCCCAAATTTTAGCGCCACCATTCCGACGGAAGGACGTTCAAGTCGACTTCCGCTTTGCCGCGATGGCCCGAAGCTCCTTGGCGGTCAGCAGGTCTTTCTCCCGTCCGAGCGCCTCCTTGGCCGCAATGAGGTCGGCCAACGACATTACGCGATAACGCACGCCCTCCACCTCCACTTCGTCTGCTTCGCGCTTCAGCCGCTCGAAATCGCCGACCCCCCGCACCGAGGTAAGGATATCGATCACGCCGTATTGGGTCTCTAGATACAGGTTGGCAACTGGGGTCGCATCCGACGGGTGCGTCAGGAAAGACAACCGCTGCGGCGTAAGCCGGTGCCGGCGATCCCAATCCGCCAGCGCCGAGCGCAGCCGCTCGATATTTTCAGCCGTGAGGACGGCGCAGATGTGCACATCGCGGGTGACGAAGCTGGAACCATGCGTGACGACCGCGAATCCACCCACGACCACAAAATCCAAGCCAGACTCACTGATCCGCCGCAACAGTACGCTCAAATCTCTCATCGGAATCTCGTTTCGCCGCCTGCAGACGGAGTGCCAGGTTAAGGGCGGCATCGTGCTGCCGCCAACGTTCAGCTACGCTCAGTCGCAGGTTCGACTCGAGCAATTCGAGATCGATACCCGCTCGTTCGGCCTCGATGAGAGCCGGAATCGTGTGATCGCTGACCATGACCTATAAACCTGGGCGGCGCGGCTTGGCGCGCAACTCCGTAACGACAAACTATTCGCGATTCGCGTCATGCCCCCCCTGAAACTTCCCCAGTGACAAAGTCACATATTACGTGACATTGGGTGAAATTCCAGCGGCTCCGTCTTCGGGCGCCACTGTCACTTATTACGTGACTCGTTACGCCGCCACCAACACCCCGCCAATGCGGACGGGATCCGTTTTCGGGCCAAGTTGACATATTGCGGCTTCGCGCAACACAACCTTCCGGGTTCGGCTTCTTTTCCGTTATCGACGCCATATCTGTTGATACGCGGTACAGACTCCAACCAACGCAATGAGCGCAGTCGCTCCCAGCATCACCCGACGAAGCCGCACGTAAAAGCGCTCGTTGAAGGGCCGGTCGTAATGATCCAGCACGAATGTCAGTGCGACCAGAGACACCAGAATCAAGACGACGACTATCCAGAAGACGCTCACAGCCGTCCAGGATGGCAACGGTGAGCGGCTCATCACTCCAAAAGCGCTGAAATAGTCGCCGGCGCTCAACGAACACTGCTCTGTCCGAAAGCAAAACATCGTAGGCAACCACAACCGCGACGGCAAGAACCCGTTCTGATAGCGGAACTCGATTCCCGAACTCCTCCCTCCGGTTCTTCGTGCGCGTCATCTTTGCCGGACAACTCAGATCAGCCACGCGGGCACAGCGAGGTATTTTGGACGGTGACTGCGCGTGCTCCGCCGTAGAGAAAAATATCCTGACCCCATTATTCCCGCCGTCCGCGCTGGAAAGTGGGGATTGCTTCAAGAGTCCGAGAACGTTCCGGAGCGCCCTATTCCTGGATCGCCGACAGGCCGTCAATGAGCCCTCCACTGACCGTTCGCGTCTCGGTCTGGCTTTCGTGTAACATGTAACAGGCAGGCCCCAAGGCGCCCCCCAGGGCGCTCCCGCCCTCTTCAACGCAGCCCAATCTGTCCCACGGCCCGCTCTGTGGCAGTAAGGCTCAAGGCTTCCTTCTTGAGGACTTGTAAGCGGTCATGGATGGACTCCGGAAACCACCGATCGAAAAGCCAATTTTATCCTGCATCAGAACGAGGCTCGCGATTTATTCGGCTCTCACGAATCCTCATCTTCTCACCTCTTCTCCCTCTCATGAAACCACTGCTCAAAGTTCTGCTGAGGACGACTCTCATTATAGCCCTGGGCTGCACAGCCGTAGTCAACGCGGCGATCGAGTCGGGCAAACCGGCGCCGAATTTCACCTTTACCGATCTCTCCGGAAAAACCCACCAGCTCTCCGACTTCCGCGGTAAGGTCGTGATCATGGAGTGGCTCAATCCCGGGTGCCCCTATATTCTGCGACACTACCGGAGTGGCAACCTGCCAGCACTCCAGGCCAAGGCGGCCGCCGAGGGTGTCATCTGGCTGCAGGTTAACTCGAGCGCGATGGGAGACCTCGATCCCGCGAGATCAGCAGAATGGCAGAAAAAACAGGGAGCGATCGCCACCGCCTATATTCGAGACGAAAGCGGTCGCCTCGGGCGACTCTACGGCGCCCAGACGACACCTCATTTCTATGTGATTTCCGGAGACGGAACGCTCGTCTATCAAGGCGCCATCGACGATCAGCCGAATGCCAGTCTGCCCATGACAATGTCGGCCCACAATTATGTGTCAGCGGCACTCGCGGCCTTGAAGGCGGGCAAGCCGGTGGAACAAGCCACGACCAAGCCCTACGGCTGCGGCGTGAAATACGGGAACAACCCGGATACGAACAAAGCAGAAACGGGCGGGAAATAAGAGTTCGAGAAACGGCCCGGATGATCGGACGCGATCGGTATAATTGAGGCCGATCCCGAACTCTCCCCTCCCTCGTCCCAACCAGAATTACCGCAAAGCTCACTTGCGGGAGACGTAGTGAACGCACACCCTTCGTTTCGGAAAACGGGCAAGGTACATGCGCCCTGCCCGCGGTAGTTGTCTCCGTGATCCGGGATGGATAACCCGGAACGTTTGCACCTTCCATTGTCATTGCGAGCCCGAGGAACGGCGGCGCGGCCATCCCCAATAAATCCAGATGGATGACCACGTCGCCTCACTCCTCGCCATGACAATTGAGGAGGTTCATGGCCTAGCCACCCAACGCTGCGTTGGTCCAGCTCTCGCAATGACAATCAAGTGTTCATTGCTGTAAACGCCCAAGCGCAGCGTGGTCCTGCTCTCGCAACAACAAATAAAATACCGTGTCCTGCAGGTTTACGAGCAGGTGTAAAATATTCAGTTGAACCGCTTTTAGGCTAAAGCGCGCTGGACCCAGATCCTCTTAAAAACGGCCGTTGATGCCCGCGGTGATCGTCGTGCCCCCGAAGAGCTTGAACTGCATCTGATCGGGAATGCCGCGATAGGCTGATTGGGGCGCATCGGTGAGATTACTGACGTCGAGTGACAACGTAACGGCCGGGCGCAGTTGATAACCGATGCCGGCGTTGATCACCGTGCGGGAGAAAAGATAGCGGTTCCGGGCCGGCGTGCCATCGGCGTAGGCCGTAATATACGACCCGGTATAATTAACGATCACACGGGAGGTGAAACCGCGATGCCGCCAGAAGAGACTCACGTTGGCACTGCGCGGCACGAAACCAACGACATCGCTGGTCTCGATAATCCCGCTCCCACCAAAATCCCCCTTCGTTTCGAGTGCAGTGAAGTTGGCGGAGGCGCCCAAACCTTTGAGGAAGCCCGGTAGAAACGTGAACTGCTGCTGGTAGCTGATCTCCCACCCTTTCACCGTCGCGGTACCGGCGTTGGCACTGGTCCGCATTATAAAGCCGCCGTATTCGCCGTTGAATCCGTTGTCGGTGCCCGTCCCGATGGTGCCCGACTCGAGACCGGTCACAATGAAGTCTTTGATCGACTTATGAAACCAGCCAATCGTCAGGCTGCCGACCGGCTCGAAATAATATTCCAGCGACGCATCCCAGTTGGCCGCCGTTTGCGGGAGAAGCGAAGGGTTGTTGATCGTAAGCGTCTGGGTACTCTCGTTCACCGATTCGTTCGGCAGGAAATTCGTCATCGCCGGGCGGCCAAAGCTGGTCGACCAGCTCAGCCGCGCTTTCACGTTACGCGATACCTCCTGGGTCAGATGGATGCTCGGAAACGACTTGGTGTAGCCGCCCGAAAGTTCGCGTTTGGTGTCACCATAGTCTCGCTCCGCGGAGCCAATCGGGTCGGCGGTCTGCTGGGCCGCGGTGCTTGGCGTCCGCGCGCGCACCCAGCCCCAGCTTCCGGTTTCGGTCTTTTCTGTCCGGACGCCGGTTAGAAAACCCGTATTCTTGATGCGACCTTGCGCCATGACATATCCGGCCGTCACGGTCTCGGTCACGCGACGCGTCCCCGTGTATTGAATCTGCTGCCCCCAATACCGATCCTCATTCCAGAGGGCCGGTTCGATCGGGTTCCGGTCCTTGAAAAACTGCGAGGCATACCAGAACGGCACCTGGCGACCCGTCCTGCGCGTATTCTCGATCACGATCGAGGGGTCGGAGGGCAGAGTCGTACCGAGATAGCGCCAGCGACGGTTCCGGTTCACGTCGTGCGCCATCTGTTCGCGCCAGTTAAAACCGGCCTTGAGGAACGTCTTCAGCTCCCCGGGCAGATCATACTTCAGATTGCCGCGCGCCTCCCGGACCTCGTGATCGTTATCAATATTATTGTTCTGAAAAAATCCGTTGAGCCGATAATTTGCGGGATTCGAAATATCGGGGCCGCTTGTCTGGGTGAAGCGCGGATAAAGATCGGATTCTGTGCGATCGAGAATCCAGCCGAGATTATTGACCCGCATCGTGAAGATGCCGCCTTCGTTGCCTGAGCCGTTGTTGATATGCGTGCGGCTGAACAGCGCTCCATAGTCGAGCTGCATCCGGTTCCACTCATGCTCGGCGCCCAGATCGAGATGGCGCATCCGCAGAAAGAAGTTATTCGGACCCTGCGTGGACACATCGAAATTGGACGCGGTCGACGCCCGGACCTGCGTGATGCGATTCGTGTAACCCGGCAGGATCCCGGCGTTCCCCGTCGTACCAACAATCTGGTTGGTGAAAGCGCGAGTTTCAAACCGCAGTTTCCCCATTTCATTGGCGTCATTATAAATCGTATTCAGGGTCAACTTGGTGGTCGGGGACAACCGATAGTCCAGCTTCACATTGATGCTACCCTGCTTCCGGTTGTTATATTGATCGAACGTGCGATAGTCCCAGAGAAACGCGGGCTGGCTGGATGTGTTCTGAAAATCGCGCGTCGTGCTATGCACACCCGCGACATTTTCGCTATAGAACGTATTCACCGCCACCCCGAGGTTTCGAGTGCCACCGGCGACATCGAAGACCTCCGAGTAACCGACATTCAGCAGCGGATGAACCCGGTGGGGCTCACGCAAGGGAATCGTATCGAAAAACGGCGGCGCCCAGCGCAGGGCGAGATTATAAGTCACCCGGCGTTTCTCTTTCATACTGAGGGGCGAGCGGCTTTTGAGATTGATCGTGCCACCGAGTGAATCAGCGCCTTTGTCGGGCGTGTGCCCCTTCACCAATTCAAGCCCCTCGAACATCGCGCCGGTGAGGTTGTTGATGCGCGTCGCGCGCGCCATGCCGCCCTGACTGGAGAGCAGCGAACCATCGAGCGTGATCGTATTAAGACTCGGGCCCATACCGCGGATCGTGAAGCCATCGATGCCGTTCTCGAGATTCAGATTGCCGGTCACGCCGGGCAGCATGATCGCGAGTTCACTCGCACTCATATTCGGCAAATTGCCATAGGAGTCCATGGCGAGGACGTTCTTCACGTTCGCCGCATTGCGCTGGGCGGTGATCGCCGCCGCGCCGCCTTCCCGTTCTCCGGCCACCGTGAACGCATCCAGTTTGTAGATACCCGTTGTCAGTTCCAGGTCGCGGGTCACGCGCTGACCGGCCGCGACGGTCACTTCCTGGGTCGTCGGGTCCAGACCGGTATAATTGGCGAGAAGCTCGTGCGCGCCCACCGGTACGCCCGTGAGTACGAAACGGCCGGTGTTGTCGGTGAGGACCGTCAACCCGAGCTTCGGCAGCGAAACGCGGGCACCTTCGAGCCGGTCACCCGTACCTGCATTGCTAACTGAACCCGTAACGATCCCAGTGGCGGTTTCGGCGGCATGGCGAGCGTGACGAATACTCCGAACAGAATGGCCGTGCAGAGAACAAAATAGCGGGCGATTGAACAACCGCGGACAAAGAGAGGTGAGTACATGACGAGGGGTGGTGAGGTGCAGGTGCGCCTGAAGCAACGAGGACGCTTCAGGGAGGGTTTCTGAGGTTATCCGAACGCGGCCAAGCAAGTGACCGAGCGTTTACCTAGCCTGCCCGGTGGCATCACACAATATTCTTTTGCCCTGACCGTCATCTCGCTCCCGGAATCGGCGCTTGCGGGACAGGCGCACGGAATCAGCGCAATCGGCGAAGCCTGCATCGCGCGATCTATCATCGCGTACGGCAGGGATCGTACCGGCCGCCGTGATCCACCGTTGCCGTGTGAGTCGACGGCGTTCAGGGTCACGGGTCTCATGACTCCATTCGACGCGATTCTCACCCATCCCGGTGGTGCCCACAACGATGAGTTTCTCGCCTGCAGCGTGCTGCTCGCCGGCCATCCCGTACCCATTATCCGGCGGGAACCGGCCGACACGGATCTCGCTGATCCGCGACTGTGCGTCGTGGATGTCGGCCAGCGTCACGAACCGGCGCTCAACAATTTCGACCATCACCAGTTGCCCAAGGACCATCCGCCGACGTGCGCGCTCTCACTCGTGTTGCAACACTTGGGGCTCTACGACGATGCGCGGCAGTTTTGCGAGTGGCTCGAAACGACGGAACGGTTCGATTCCCGCGGGCCCATCCACACGGCGAAATGGCTGGGGGTCACAACCGATGCCCTCGCGCGCCTCAACTCCCCCATCCATGCGACGCTGCTGCGGCGCTTCGCCCTCGCGACGCGCCTCGAGTCCGGCGAGCCGCTCTGGGAAATCATGCGGATGATTGGCGAGGACATCGTCGAGTTTGTGAAATCACTGCGCGAGCGACTCGACTTGATCGCACGTCAGGCCGAATTCTGGACGCTCGATCTCGCGGATGGCCCGGCGCAGTTTCTGTTCCTTCCGCGCACGGAACCGGTGCTCGTGGATCCTTCGTTCGGGCTCGACCGATTCATTCAAAGCCGCGGGTTGGAGGGTGACGTGGTTGGGATTGTGAGTCCTGATCGGCGCAGTACGGGTTACGGACTAGAACGTTTCCGGGACAACCCGCGACTCGATTTCACGCGGCTCGCGGATCGTCCGGGCGTCCACTACGCCCACGCGCGCGGTTTCGTCGCCAAGACGACGCTCACTGACGTTGCGGCGCTCAAAGCCTTGCTGGCGCTGGCTGCCGTGAGCGGTGCGGACCGTTCAAGCTAACCGACCCTTGAGTTTTTCCGCCGTCCGCGTGTCGTTGGAATCCGCCGCATCGCCGCACTATGTCTGAATATGTCAACATCTCCGTCTATAAATTCACGCCGCTCGACGACCTTCCCGCGCGGCGCGAGCACTTGCTGGAGGTGAGTCGCGCCGGCCACCTGCGAGGCACGATCTTGTTGAGCACGGAAGGGATCAACCTGTTCGTCGCCGGCACGCGCGCGGCCATCGACGCGCTCCTGGTCGCGTTACGCGCGATCCCCGGCCTGGAGAATCTCACGCCGAAGGAGAGCCTCAGTGCGGAGCAACCGTTCAACCGGATGCTCGTGAAGATCAAAAAGGAAATCATCGCCTTCGGCATCGACGGGATTGATCCCGCGCGGCGCCCCAGTCCAAAACTTCCAGCGCGCACGTTGAAGCAATGGCTCGATGAAGGCCGGCCGATTACGCTCCTCGACACCCGCAACGACTATGAGGTGCGCATGGGAACATTTCGCGGTGCCGTGGTGCCGCACATTGATCACTTTCGGGACTTTCCCGCCGCGGTGGATAAACTACCCGAGGACATGAAAGAGCGCCCGATTGTGATGTTTTGCACCGGCGGCATCCGTTGCGAAAAGGCGGGACCGTATCTGGAAAAGGTCGGTTTCAAAAACGTGCATCAACTCGACGGCGGCATCCTGAAATATTTCGAGGAGTGCGGTGGCGCGCACTACGACGGCGAATGTTTTGTCTTTGACCGGCGCGTCGGCGTCGACTCCGAGCTCCGGGAAACCAATTCCGTCCTCTGCTTTAACTGCCAGATGCCGCTCACCGAGGCCGAGCAGCGCGATCCGCGTTACGTGCCGGATATCAGTTGCCCGTATTGTGCGCAGCAGGACGGCCAGCCCGCCGCCAGCGGCAGCCCGCGCGACAGGAGCGAGGCGGAATAATATATATATC
>CAYVDZ010000119.1:9109-10640 GCA_964450575.1 uncultured Opitutus sp. | reverse complement strand
AAGTCGTCGAGGACATTGAAGACCCGGGACGAGGCCTGGAACGCGCGCTGGAATTTCATGAGGTCGGCGACTTCCTCGTCGAGCGACACGCCGCTGACGCTATCACGCTGCGAACGGATCAGGCGTTCAATATTGGACTGATCATCCACCCGCGAATTGGCCCCGGCGAGCGCCTGGCCGAGCTTGCTGACGGTCTTGCTGAAGAAGCCGGAAAACGAACCGTCGATCTGATCGCCTCCCGCCACCGAGAACGCGGTCGTCGCGAGGCGCGCGACCGCGAGCGCGACCGAGTTATCGCCCGCCGGACCACCGTCACTGGTCTTCAAGGTTGCGGTCGTGATCGTGCTGACCACGCCGATGGTGCCGGCAGTCACTCCGCCGGCATTGAAAAAGTCACCCGTCGTGCCGGTGGGATTGTACGCGGCGTTCACCGACGTGACGAATTGCTGGGCGAGTTTATCAAGATCATCGCGCAGCGTCTGGATAGCGCCGTCACGGGCCGTCAACGCCCCCTTGATTGAGCCCGAACTGAGCTCGATGGCCGTCGACGGCGAGCCCCCCGTAATCTGAGTACCATTAAATGCCACCGGGCCGGGCACGGAAGTGCGATCGACCAGGAGGATGTCGGCGCCACCGGAATCTTTCGCCACGATTTGAATCTGGCCGCTGGCGATATCGCGAACTTCGACGGGGATTTTGGCCGCGAGTTCTTCGAGGCGGGCCTGACGTTGGTCGCGCAGATCGATGGCGGTGCCGGGTGCGTTGGTTTCAAACCGACCGATTTGGCCGTTGAGCTCGGCGATCGTGGTGAGAAGCCGGTTGATCTCGGCGACGTCGTTGTTAATTTCGGCGTCGAGGTCGGTCTGGGTTTGTGCGAGACGAGTATCGGCGAGACGAAAGCGATCGGTGAGAATCCCCGCTTTCTGGAGCAACGTTTGACGCTCACCATCGTCGGTCGGCCGCGCGGCCAGACCGTGGAAAGCGTTGAAAAAACCATCGATCGCGCCGGCCAGACCACTATCCCCGAGACCGCTGGCTTGAGCGGCCCCGGCCGCACGGTCGATGCCCTGCCCCAGCCCCGCCTGCGCGCGTTGATAGCCGCGTTGCTCGGCTTCGAACGAGGATTTCAGTCCAATCTCGCGCATGACCTGGCGATCGAGCAGGGCTTCCCGGAGTTGCTGCACCGCGAGGGCCTCAAGCCCCAGACTCTCCGCACCCGTCGGTGTCACCACGGTGCCGCGATCGCCGTAAATCACGCGTTGGCGCGCGTAGGCCGGGTTGTTCACGTTCGCGAGGTTCTTCCCGGCAATCTCGATCGCGCGGCTATGGGCGGTCATCGCCTTTACCGAAGCGTTGATGCTGGAATAGAGTCCGGACATGGAGTGGGTCCTTTAAAATGAAGCGGCGAGCAGAGGCTCAACCGGCGGCGCAAAGCGTCGGAGCGGGAGATGAGGCCGAGACGGAAATGACTCCGGCCGGCGAATACGTTTTCATGAACGCGTGCGGGCGGAGTTGCTGAATCGTTTCCTGA
>CAYVDZ010000119.1:0-9099 GCA_964450575.1 uncultured Opitutus sp. | reverse complement strand
GCCCGCGAAAGCAAGGTGTGATTATGCCGGCTGGTGCGGCGCACCCGGTGCAACAGAAGATTAACTTCCTTGATCAACGCCTCCATCAGCGGACGCGCATCCGACTCGATCAGTGGAATCATGGCCCGGAGCGACGTTGTCGTGGGCAATCCCTGCGACTCGGCGAAACCAGCTACGGCCACCTCGCGATGCGTCCGCGACTCGGCCAGGGAACGGACGTGGGTTTCGATCTCACCGGCGAGGTAGAGGACCGTGTCGGCGTTGCGATTAAAAAGGGCGGTTTGCTGATCCTCGAAAAGGCGCAGGAGACCGCCATAGGCCGCCAGTTCGTCGCGCAGGCGTTCTGCAATAAATTCCCAATGGATGGTCATGGGGTGGGTGGGGTTGAAGAGGTTTTGTCAGCGGCCCGCGCCACCGACGGAGTGAGTTGTTGTTCGAGAAAGCGGCCCAAGCCCAGACCAGGCCCCGCGGTCAGCTGCTGAGAAAGCGTGTCGGCCATCATATCACCGTAGACGCTGCCGGAGACATCGCCTTCTCCACCCAGCATCGAACTCATGGTTTTGCCGAGCAGCTGGCGAACGAGAATGGCTTCAAACTGGGCGGCAACGGCGCGGCTCTGTTCGGCCGGCGAGGCGTTGCGCAGGGAGGCCGCATTGAAAGCGCCGCCGGTTGACCGCGCCGAAGGAGCGGCCGGGGCGCGCTCGAAGCCCGGGAATGGCAGCGGAGCTACGGAGGAAATGGCAGACGTATTCATTAGTTGATTACGAGCTCGGCCTGAAGGGCTCCCGAACGTTTCAAAGTCTGGAAGATTGCCATCATCTCGCGGGTCGAGACGCCGAGGGCATTGAGGGCGGCCGCGAGACGCTCGATCGTAGGCGGTTCATTGACGACCTGAAAGCCGCCCCGCGACTCGTCGACATTGGTTTGGGTAGTCTGGACCGCCGCAGTCTGGCCGGAATTGTTGAAAGCGTTCGGCTGACTAATGCCGACGCTTGAAGTCACCGTAATGGTGAGCGAGCCATGCGCGATCGCTACTTGCGAGAGCCGCACTGTCGACGTGGCGACGATGGTGCCCGTGCGCTCGTTGATGACGATGCGGGCGAGCGTATCGGGAATGGCCTCGATCTGCCCGAGGTCCGCCAGAAACGCGACATCGCGACCGAGGTACGACTCCGGCATCGAAACCGCGATGGTGGCCGCGTCGACCGGCTGGGCGACCGAGGCCCATTTGGTGTTGATGGCCTCAGCCATGCGCGCCGCGGAGGTAAAATCAGGATTGTGCAGCAGCAGCCGCACCACGTTCTCCCGCACAAAGATCGCGGGCACTTCCCGCTCGACGATGCCGCCGCTGGAGATACTTCCCACCGTCGGATGATTTTTTTGTACAGTGGCTCCCCCCGCTCCACCCGTACCGCCGAGAAACCCGCCAATCGCAACCGGGCCCTGCGCCACGGCATAGACCCGTCCATCGGCTCCCATCATGGGCGTCTGGAGCAGTACGCCGCCCTGCAGACTCTTCGCATCACCCATCGACGCCACGTTCACATCGATACGGGCACCCGGCTTGAGAAAGGCGCCAATCTCCGCCGTGAGCATGACGGCTGCCGTGTTCTTGGCTTTGATGTCCGCCGCGTTGATCGTCAGTCCGTACCGCTGCAACATGTTGGCCACGCTGCGCAAGGTCGCGACGGCATTGCTATCGCCGTCACCGGCGAGACCGACCACCAGACCGTAGCCGACCAGTTGATTATCGCGGCCACCCTCCACAATCGTAAGATCCTTCAAGCGCGAAGCCGCCAGGCCAGGCGCGAGGCACAGAATCGCCCCGACGACCCCTAGCATCCGAATGATGGATACATCGAAACACCGGCGGGCGGAACGGGCGGGCCTCGGCGCGGAGCGAGCGGGAAGGGAGTGGAGGAACGTCATGTTCGGGAAAATCCTGAAATCGCGGGAGCGCTTCGGCACGTTCAGAGGGGGCGAACCTTCTCGTAGACTTTGGCCAGCCAGCCGCGCTTCTGCGCCTCGGTGAGCGAACCTTCGGCATAGAACTCAACCCGCGCCTCTGCGATGTTGGTGGAAATAACGCTGTTGTCCCGGGCGATGTCGTCGGTTCGCACGATGCCGCGGAGCACAAAATACTGGGTTTCGCCTGAAAAGGTCACCACCCGCACGCCTTCGAGCACGAGGTTCCCATTGGGCAGCACGTCGATGACGGTCACCGCCGCGCGGGCCGAGAGACTTTGCGAGTTGCTCACGTCTCCACCTCCTGAATACGACGAAGTTCCGCCGCCGCCCACCCCCGGCAGCTGCCCTTTGTGCGTGCCGAGTCCGGGATAGATGAACCGCGTGATTGCATCCTGGACCGACGACTCGCGGCTGGCGCTTTTGGACTGTGAACTCTGCGCGACGGCGGACTCCGCCACCACGATTGTGATGATGTCTCCCTTGCCGGCGGCCTTGCGATCGGCGAACATGCTCCGCATCGGCTGACCGCTGGCAGGCCAGAGCGATTCGGCGCGGGTTTTTGAAGCCAGCAGAATGATGGCCAACATCACCGCGAGAAAGACGCCGAGCATCCACGCGGCATGCCACGCCGTGCGATCCGGCGTCTTGCGCTCCGGCGGAGTGGGAGGAGTACGAAAAGGGGTGAACATTGACATGTTAGAAGCGCACTTGGACGCGGTTTTCCTCAACGACCAGCGCCGCGAAATCGCGGCGTGATTCCGGATTCCGAACCGTGACGGTATCACCCTGGGCGCCGTTCTCCATGGCCATGGCTTTCATGGTCACGGCCAGGCTGCCGTCGATGGCGATGACCTCGACGAGATCGCCTTTCCTGACCAGCGGGCGGCGAGTGATATCCCGCCAGGTGAGCAACCGGCCGGGGGGAAGCGTCCGCGCAAAAATATGGGAGCGATCTCCGACCGCGGCTGGCAGTACGTCGCGTTCGCGGAGCAGATCGACCCGCCGGACTTCGAGCACCGAAGGATCGAACGTCGTCCCGACGGCCAGCGGCTGACGCGCGGCCCAGGCATCACGCCAAAGCTGGGCGCGAACCACAAACGTCGTCTCCGCCACCGGGACCGCATCGGCCAGCACGCGGCAGCGAAGTAACATCGAAGCGGATACAAGCGTGGGAAACTCCAGGACGGCGACTTCCCAGCTTTCCGCGACACGGGCCGGCGGCACCCAGGCGCGGATCAGCTCAAGTTGCAGTTCGCCCTCCAAATTGAAATGCGTTGTGATCTTTTGGCCGAGCTGCGCCAGCAGGTCGTCCCGGGTGAAAGGTGTCGCAAAGGTGGCAACCGGCACTCCTCCGAGCTCGGCGCGAGCTCGGGGAGAAACGCCGGGAACCACGATGGTGAGCGCGAAGAGTCCGAAAAATATGGGTGTGAATCGGGTCATCAGGATCAGCGTTTCATGTTGGCGATATTTTGGAGCATCTCGTCCGACGTCTGGATGGACTTGGAATTGATCTCGTAGGCGCGCTGGGCGACGATAAGGTTCACCATCTCTTCGACGATGTTGACGTTCGACGCTTCAATATAGCCTTGGACCGTGCGCCCAAAACCCTGCTGTCCGGGCTGCCCAACTTCCGGCGTTCCGCTGGCGGCGGTTTCCTCGTAGAGATTACCGCCAAGACTGCGCAGACCGGCCGGATTGGCGAAACGCGCCAGGGTCAGGGCAAACGTCTGGTTGCCGTTCGATCCCTGCACCGTCACCTGGCCATCTTCTGAAATCGAAACGGCGCTCGAGCCTGGGGGAATCGGTTGAAAGCCGCTGAGCACCGGGAGTCCGTCGACGGTGACCACCTGGCCTTGGGCGCTAAGTTTAAACGAAGCCGCGCGGGTGTAACCGGTGGTTCCGTCGGGACGCTGAACCTCGAAAAATCCGTCGCCCTGAATCGCGATATCAAGTTTCTCGCCCGTATTCGTCAGCTGACCTTGCGTGAAAACCTTCGACGTGGCGGCGACGCGGGAGCCGTTACCCACTTCCATGCCCGTAGGCACGAGATTGCCGCCGCCGGATTCGGCGCCCGAGGCGCGTGGCGATTGGTAGAGCAAATCTTGAAACTCGATCTTGCTGCGCTTGAACCCCGGGGTGTTCACGTTCGCGAGGTTGTTCGCGATGGTGTTCAGGTTGAGTTGCTGTGCCTCCATGCCGGTGGCAGCGGAATACAGGGAAAGATTCATCGCAGAGAGTGAGAGTTACGGATGGAGCGGGGAGACCGGTGACCGGACGCCACGACGACAGGAGCCGGCGCGCCTCCAAAGCGCGCGCGGCCATGCTGTCGTGAGTGCGGCTGTCTTTCCGCTAAAGTCATGAGATTCAAAAACCGGGATGTTCACGATCATCCGAGGGCTTCCAGCGTCTTTTGCATCTGCTGGTCCACCGTTGAGATGATCTTTTGGTTTGCCTCGTAAGCGCGCGAGATGAGGACCAGGTCCACCATCTCCCGCAGCGGGGTAACGTTACTACCCTCCAAATACCCCTGCATCAATTCAGGCTCCGCGACGGCGAGCGGTTCCGCGCCGGCGGCGGGAACGAAGAAGCCGTCCTTGATCGGGGTCAGTTCCGCCGGGTTGGCGAATTTCCGGATCGAGAGTTTTCCCAGCGCCGTGTCGCCCTGAAAGATCGAGCCGTCCCGATTGATGGTCACCGGGCCGCCACCCGGGATCAGCGTGATCGGCGCCCCACCCTCACTCAGCACTTCGTGATCGCCGCCGGTCACCAACGTGCGATCCGGACGCACCCGAAACTCTCCGCTCCGGGAGTAAGCCTTGGAGCCATCCTTCATCTGCATCTCAAAAAAGCCATCGCGCTGAATGGCTACATCCAACTCGCGCCGGGTGGGTTGCATCTCGCCCGTGACAAAATTGATTCCCGAGTTTACACTGGGAAACTGCATCGCCATCGACGGCTCCGATTGCCCACGCGAGCGAGGATCGGCCCGGAGCTCGCCCGCCTGCTGGGTGGAGAAACTGATCGTGCGCTTGCGATAGCCCGCCGTCTGGCTCGAGGTGATATTCTGAGCCACGGAATCCTGCCATCGCTCGAGGGCCGAAAGAGCTGAAGCACTCTGGTAGAGTCCGATATTCATGGGCACTTTGGCTTAAGCCAACGCTGTGCCCAGAAATCACAACCAATCTTAAGTTGCTTTAAATCAGCGAACTAAAATTCTATTAATCCCGCAGGGCAAATCATTCCACCTCACTCAATCGGCGAACCTGCGCCCCCTCCGGCAGGAATTGCCGGCCTCACCGCGGGCGATTCCCGGTTGGTTGGCCTTTGCGGCGTCGACGACCGCCCGAGCCTTAGCGGCCGGCGGAATACAGGCACTCGATCTCGACGCGTTCACCGCAAACGCAATGAACAATCAAGCGAACGACCTTGTCGCCTTCCTTCACGATCTCGACCTGAGCACTCGCCGCGTCCGGAGTGCAGATGGATGCAGACCGCAGCTTACCTACTTGCGCTGCCAGCGTAGCCCCAGCCGCAGGCGGCTTCAGCGATTCGACCTCGAGCATTTTCTTACCCTGCAAAAATGATTTCATGGTAACGTTTTCTCCGCCTCGAGGATGGGGATATGTTTTTCCACCAGTTTTCCGTCTCTGAAGCGGTTTGCGGACAAAGCGAGGTTCAGCGTCACACGCTCATGCAACTCCGAGTCTGGCGGCTCGTTCGCCACCGGCCGTGTATCCGCATAACCTGTGACACGCTCAATCAAGGTCGGAGTCACGGCAAAATGGACCAACGTGCGCCGCGCGGCATTCGCCCGATCGGCGGACAACTCCCACTTGGAATAATTGTCGCGGGTCTCAATGGCCGCAGATGCACCCGCATGACCATCGATAGTGACACTAAAGGCATGCCGGTCGATGACCCAGGCGAGACTCTGCAGCACGAAACTGCCCCACTCCGTAAGCTCGGTGCTTCCATCCAGAAACAGCCGCCGTTTCACCCGATCGAATAGCGTTACCCGCAAGCCATCACTTGTCACCTGAATATCAATGGATTTCCCTTCGAGATCCGTGTCGAGATGAAGCAAGCGATGGAAGTCCGCGGCAACCGAGTTCAAAAAGGTCATTTGAATCTGGCGGTTTCGCTCCATCCCTTCCGAACCCTTATTGCTACCGGAACTCTGCGACTTGTCATTACTGGGCAGAACGCCGGAGGCGCCATCCATCGGCGAACGGAACGGCGTCTGAAAATATTGCGAGGTCGCAATCAGGATTTCCTGATCCTGCGCGGAAATCCACAGCACCATAAACAGTGCCATCATTGCCGTCACGAAATCCGCGTAGGCCACCTTCCATGCACCACCTCCAGACATAAATTATTGAGATTGGGTTTTTTGAAAAGTGAAAAGAGCCGGCCGCGATCGCATGGTCAGCTCTACTAAGTTCTTCTTACTTCCCGGGCGACATGGCTTTGAGCGTCGCCTCAAGCTCCGTACCGCCGGGTTGCACGCTGCTATCGAGGGATCGACGCGCGATCTCGACTGCGGTCAGGGGCGCAAGGCCCTTGGCAAACCCTGCCACTGCTTGTTTGATACACTTCAAAAATTGGAGATCGGATGCGTTGTTAAACTGCACGCGATTCGCGAGTGGATTGACAAATCCATACGCAACGAAAATTCCGAGCAAGGTACCGGTCAGCGCCGCCGCGACCTTCTCGCCGACCTTCTCCGGACCCTCGGAGATCGCGGACATGGTATTAATAATACCCAGCACCGCCGCGACGATTCCAATTCCGGGCAACGAATCACCCACGAGTTGAAGAATGTGGACGGGGTGGCGAGCCTCCTCCTCTTTGGCGGCAAGCTCTGCGGCCATCAGGTCCTCGAGCTGATCCGGTTTGATCTTTCCATCAATCACCGGCTTCAAACCATTACAGATAAATTCCAGTCGCTCGTGATTATTCAGGATCGAAGGATACCGCGTGAAAATCGCGCTCTTCTTCGGGTCCATGACATGCTCCTCGAGCGCAATCAGGCCGTTCCGACGACCAATCATAAATACTTCATAGAGCAACTTCAGCAGCTCCGTGAATTCCTTCTTTCCGGGAGACTTGCCGAATAAAGCCGCCTTCATCTTGTGGATAATCTCCACCAGGACATGACCCGGACTCGCGATCACCAGCACCCCGGCGGCCACTCCCAAAATGACCACAAACTCCGACAAATGGAGCAGAATAATGGGATTACCCCCGGCCAGCATAAAGCCGCCGATGGTCGATGCCATCACGATTGCTGCACCAATAAGAATCAGCATGACATTACAAAGATTATAGCCCCGCGCCCGGGAGCGCAGACAAGCTGACGCATCCGGGCCTGCAAACGTGCATCCGGGCTCAAAAGCCTCCCCGTGCCTGAGGTGCGGGAGGACATCGAGAGGTTACTCACCGATTCCTCGCGCGCTGCATCCAGCCGCGCAGACCGAGAATGGTCTGAGCGTGAATCTGGCAGATGCGCGACTCGGTCAGGCCGAAAACAACGGCGATTTCCGCGAGGCGCAGATTTTCAAAATAGTACATGGCGAGGATCCTCTTCGGTATATCGGGCAACTCCGCGATACGTTGAGTGAGAAGTTGCAGCAGCTCGGCCTTTTCCATGTGATCACGCCCGGTGCGGTCGGATTCATCCGCCAGCAATTCATGCAACGAAGCTCCGGCGCCCTCTTCGTTATCAGCGTTCTGATCGATCGCGATGAACGTAACGGGCTTTGCTTCTTCGACCCACTTCTCGTACTCCTTTTGCGTGAGACCCAGCGCCGCACAGACTTCGGAATCGGCCGCCGCGCGTCCGAACTTCTGTTCAACGTCGAGGATCGCGGCTTTGAGCTTGCGCGAGCGAGCACGGGCCCGGCGTGGGCACCAGTCCATCCGGCGCAACTCATCGAGAATCGCGCCACGAATGCGCATCGAGGCATAACTCGCAAACGTATTCCCCTGATTCGGATCAAACCGGCGCACGGCCGCGATCAAGCCGGTCACGCCGACACTATAAAGATCATCGGCATCAACATGCGCGGGCACGTTGAGCTTGATCCGGTCGACCACATTGCGGACGAGCGGAAGATAACGTACGATCAGATCCTTCTCATCAACGGGAGCCGCGGGAGTGACTCCCTGATAGGCGCGCCAGGCATTGGCCGTCGCCGTTGTGGTGAAGGTGGTTTCAAGCGTAGGACTGGGGGCAGTTTCAGTGTTCATGGAGGGTGATTATTTTGTCTTTGTGGTCGCGGCAGCGGCAGCAATGGCCGCGGCAGTCGCTGCATTACGGGCTAGAATGGTTTCGCGGATACCGCCCACGAGGACGGTCCAGAACCAGCGGAAGAGAAGTGCTCCGACGAGGCAGCCGGCGGCGCCATCGAAAAGGATGCGGTCGGCTTGATGGCCAGCCCAGTAGCTGCCGAGTCCAGCAAGAACGAACCCCGAGAATCCGCCGGCGAGAAAGATGAACTTCATGACGCTTCCTCCGGCAGGGTCCGGCGGACGATGGCGCCGGGAACATCTTCTTCGCAATCGCCGGTCAGGGAAGGGCCGGTGGCGAGGAACAACGGCTCGAGTTCTTCGTCGAACAAATAGTCCCACAGCTTCCCCCACTGCGGAACCTCGTCCAAATGAGTGAACACCAAGTGCGTTGCGCCCAGATCGCGGCCGGCCGAATAGGCGTTACGCAACGAGGCCCGATCATAGGCCGCATTGAGTACGAGCACCCGTTCATTGATTCGCTCCCGATCGAGAAAATCGGCGAGCTGCGCGTTGTCGGCGGGACGACGGGGCGACAGCCCCGGGAGATCAAAATACACAAAGCCACCGGAAATCGCCGCCTGGGTTTCACACGGAAAATGCGCCAGCGGCACACCCAACGCCTCACTGAACACAGGCAAAGGTCCGAGGGGGTTGGGGCGGTCGAATTCGACCCTGACCACGTGCCCAAGCCGGGAGCGGCGAAAGACTTCCTGCGCGAGCCATTTGCAGAGCGCCGTCGTGCGCCCCACTCCGCCGGCACCAAGAAAGGCCGCGCGACTCAAAGGGGGACGGGCCGTGCGGGTTTCCACGTGGGATCGAAGCAGACGCGAGGTCTCGGCC
>CAYVDZ010000118.1:5645-10650 GCA_964450575.1 uncultured Opitutus sp. | reverse complement strand
CCGTCGGAGCCGTGACGTTGTCGCTCGCCGAGGCGCGTCGGGCTTGTGAACGGAGCTTCGATACGCGTCAGACGCACGCGGTTTCCGCGCATCTCGAACTTTGGGCGGTGCAGGCTCCGGAGCTGGCGCGCGTTGCCGGTATTTTGCTGCCGGCGTGGCCGGATGAGTGGTCGATCGTCGATGCATTGCAGTCCTTTCGGAAAACCTGCGAACAGCTTGGCCTGGAGGAGCCGGAAGGGTGGGGCGCGCTGGATGCCTTCGCCGGGCGGGATACGGATCTCATCCCCGCGACCGTTTTGGCCGCCACGCTGACCTCGTTCTTACCGGACCGAAGTCCCGTGCTGGGAAACCCGGGCCGTGGCGCTTTTGCCCGCGTGACCTTGACCACCCGTCGTCGTGCGGAAGGACTGGCGTGGTCGCATTTGATTCTGGTGGAGGCCAACGCGGGTATCTGGCCGGAACGGAGGGAGCCGAGTTGCTGGCTGACGGATCCGCAGCGGACGGAGGTGAATGCTCGTGCCGATCGTCTCTTCGGACTCTTCACGGCTGACGACCGTAGCGTCGTGGAGCGTGCCGCGTTTGTCTCCCTCACGCGTGACACCACGCAGGAAGTGGTGTTTTCCGCGGCCCTGTTTGCGCCGGAAGAACCGGAGCTGCGATTGGGGCCGAACAGCTGGCTGGAGCGGGTGATCTGGGCGCAAAGAGAGGGCGGGGAAGGCGCGACGGTTGAAGATGAATTTGGGCGGTTGGCGCGGGCCGTTCCGATCGAGCCACCGTCCGATCCGGCGATGGTCGAAAACTGGCACGAGGTTTGGATGGGTCGCCGCGATCATCTCCGGCCCTTTGATGAATTCTTTTTTTCCGGGGATCCGGCGCGGATTACGCCGGCGAAACTATCGGCGCGCTTGATTGAGCGCGGGGTGCAAGACCCGGCGGAATTATGGTTTGAGGCCGTGCTCGGCATTCGACGGGTGGAGTGGAGCCCATTCGTGCGGGCGCGGCGCAAGGCGCTGGGGCAGCGGGCGCATGAGTTGCTTGCGCGCGTGTTGCATCCGGGCGACGAGACCGTGCGCGGATTTGGCAGGATGCCGGATCAGCGGGAGGCAGGATCGAGGCTCGATCGTGAACTTGGCGTGATGCGAGCGCAATGGCCGGACGATCGCTATTGGGATTCGTTTCATGCGGAGCTCGCCCACGTGAGCCGGGCGTTACTGGCGAACGCCTATACCATCGAAGCGGGCGCGTATGTCGCGGCGGAAGCGTGGTTGCCGCCCGAGGCGAAACTGGTGTGGGGAGAGCGGACCATGCGGATTGTGGGACGCTTGGATCTCATCCGCCTCGACCGCGCGGAGTGGAGTGGCGCCACGATCGATATTGTGGATTTCAAGACCGGCGGCGACGCGGAGCTATCGGTGGAACGGATGGCGAGGAACGGAGCCTCGCTGCAACTGGGCGTTTATCTGGCGGCGGCTCGATCACTGGGGATTGCGGGAGGCAAAGTCTGGATGATCAAGCCGGAGCCGGGAGCGGTGACCCAGCTCGGGTTTGATGACATGAAGGTTGCGTTGATCAAACTGAATTGGCTCGAGGAGGCGGTGACGCGGGGAGTCTACGGGGCTTTGACGCGGGATCGTTCGGACTATGCGCCGTCGGGTTGCGCCTGGCCGCTGGCTTGCACGCCGATTTCGGCGGTCGTGCTGGAGCAGAAGTTTCAAGCGACCTTTGGCGTGCAGACGGAGGAGGCGATGCATGAGTGAGCGACTGATCGACAGTGAGGCGCGGGAACGCTTTCGCGACGAGTGGGATCGTAACTTCGCGGTCAGTGCGAATGCGGGATCGGGCAAGACCACCGCGATCTCCGAGCGGCTGGCCGCCATGGCCCTCGCGCCGGGTGCGGCCGGGCGTTTGCGGCGTACAGCGGTGGTCACGTATACGAAAAAGGCGGCGGTGCAAATTGGCCAGCGGGCGCGGCAGGTGCTGCTTCGGCGTATCCAGGAATCGGGCACGGCGGATCTTTCGGCCCTGGATCAGCTGGAACGGACATTCTTCGGCACGATTCACAGCTTCTGTCTCAAGCTGGCGAATACGTATGGGCAGACGATTGGAATTAACCTGAATCCGACCGTCATCGCGGAAAGCGATGAGGAATTGTGGGAGGAGTTTGTGGAGCAGGATTCGATGGCGTTTACGGCGTTGAACGAGCGCGAGCTGGACGCGTTTTTGCGGCACGTTCCGCTTGAGGACATTTTCCGCGTGGCGCGCGAGCTGGACCGGGCGACGGCGAGTTATTTGCAGGCCAGGCCGCCGACGGGTTTGCCCCATCCGGCGGCGGCCGCGTACGAAGAACTCATGGCGTTGGTCGCCAAAGGTAACGGGGCGAAGAACCTGGGGGCGAGTCAGGCGCGGGCCCGGGCCTGGAGTGAGGCGTGGGATTGCGGGGTGGGGTTCCTGCCCTTGTATGAGCCCGCGGGGTCCGCCAAAGCCGTGGTGGAGAGTGCGCGCGCCTGGATGGCGCCGCTGAAGCGATGGCTGGCGGATGCGGCGGCGGTCCTGGCCGCGGAACTGGCAGACCGTTACCGGGAGTGGCGGTTTGACCGGGGTGTGCAGACCTACGCGGATCAGGTGGACGCGGCGCTCGCGGTCCTGCACGATGACGTATTGCTGGACAGGATACGCGACGAAGGTTGGCGGATCGTGCTGGATGAAGCGCAGGACACCGATCCGCAGCAGTTCGCGGTTTTGGTGGAGCTGACGCGGCCCCGGGGAGCGCGCCGGGGAACCTGGCCCGTGGTGCCCGGGGCGGTGCCGCCGCGGCCGGGACATTTTTGCATGGTGGGAGACGGGCAGCAGGCGATTTACGGCAGCCGTGCCGACATCTCAAATTTCACGCGGCATGTGGACGCGTTTGAACGAGGCGAGGGCGGCGAGTTGTTGCAGTTTCAAGTGAGCTTCCGCGCGCCGCACGCGTTGTTGGGCGTGTTGAATGCGACGTTGCCCGCGGCGTTTGGACCGGACCGCGAGGAGAACTTTGGGCCCGAGCCGGCGGAAGGCGCACCACCGCCGTTTATGCAGGTACCCTATGTGCCGCTCGAGCCCGGGCCGCGAAACGAAGCGGGGGCACTGGGATGTTTTTCCTTGGAAATACCAGCAAATCCGCCGGAAGGGGTGGAGGCGTGGCTGGCGGAAGAGTGCCGACAGCTTGCCTCCTGGCTGCGCGCGAAGGGACCGGCGGCGGTCGGAGTGGAAACGTGGGGCGATGTCGCCGTGCTGGCCCCGCGGAACGACTGGCTGTTGGCGGCGCGAAAGGCGTTGGAGAGTGTCGGACTTGAAGTGGCGCTGCAGACGCGTCGGAACCGGTGTGGCGATAATCCGGCATATGCGTGGTTAAGTGGCCTGCTTGCGGTCTGCGCCGACCCCGAAAACATGTTCGAGTGGACAGGCGTGCTGCGGGAGATTTTCGCCGTGAGTGACGGGATGATTGCCGCCGGGATGCGTGAGCGTGGGCGGTTGATGTGGGAGGAACCTGACGTTCATCCTGAGGTGCTCGCCATGGCGCTGCAAACCGTACGGCCTTTTGTGTTACGCGTAAACGACGACACGGCTCCGTTGGGAGAGTTTGTGCGCACGCTGGCGGAGAGTTGTGGTCTGATGGCCAAGGCGCAGCGGCTGGATCCGAGCGGTGGGATCGCGGGCGAATTGGAGCGATTGCTGGCTGGCGCGGCCGAAGCCGGACTCACCGGTACGAGTGCACGCGAGTGGTTGGAGGAGTTGCTGGGGTGCATCGATGACGGTCGCCCGGCGGGAAAGCCCAGCCTAACGGCGATAAATCTGTTGACCTCGCATTCCGCCAAGGGGCTCGAGTGGCATGCCGTCATCGTAATCGGTTTGTGGCGCGGCATTGGGCAGGCGCCGGACCGCGGGCTCAAACTAGTGCGGGAAAAGGGCGGCGCGCGCCTATTTTTCGACTCAAGTAGTTTGCCGCCGGATTCCCGGTTGGCGCGGGATCGAGAGCGGATGCGGGAGCTTACGCGGCTACTCTATGTGACGCTGACCCGGCCGCGGCGCACCTTGGTCGTGCCTTGGGCCGCGGGGTTTGGCGGGCGGCAGCGGGAGAAACCCAGTTTCGCCGAGTTGTGGGGAATCGATTTTGAAACGCTTGGACCTCTAGACGACGGAGTCCCGGCCATCGAGTTCGACGAATTGTATCCAGAAAAGCACTTTGCAGAAATCGAAGAGCTGGGGTTGCGAACTGTACAACCAAGGCCGGCGTTGCCGGCGCGCGTCTTGCCACACGAACTCGCGAAGAAGCCGGATTTCTCGCGAAGCGTACGGCATGAGGCCGGTGTGGACGCACCGCGACCGCCTTTGAGCTCAGGAGATGCGATCGACTATGGTTTGTGGTGGCATGACACGATGGAGTTTGTGCCGTGGGGCAAGGAGGCAGAGGCAATCGCCGAGTACGGGAAAGGCTCGATTGAGGCGGCTCGGGCGTTGGGCTTCGGCCTCCGGGCGGAGGAGGAGTGGAAGCTTTTACTTGAGAGTGACGCGTGGCGCGTGCTTTGCGAACCACGATGGACACGACTTTCGGAGTTGGGGATATTCGCCCCGCTACGGGAAGATGCATGGATCGACGGTGTCATCGACTTGGTGCTGCACGATTTAGCAACGAACGAGGTGTGGGTGGTGGACTGGAAAACCAATCGACGAAGCGGAAACGAAACCGTGAATGCGCTGCTGAAAAGGCTCATTCACGAGTATACTCCGCAGCTGAAAGCCTATGGCTCGTGCCTTGAAACATTTTTCCAAGGTGCTGACCTGCGGTTACTCGTGTACTCCAGCGCGGGAGGGGAATGGGGCGAAGTCGACCCTTCCTGAAAATTGGCCACAAATTCGGGCTTTACAGCGGCGAAACCACGTCGCAAGTTGACCGTTCGCCAAACAAACCAACATGGGCAATCTGAAAAAGAAACGTCGTCTGAAGATGAATAAACACAAGCGCAGGAAG
>CAYVDZ010000118.1:0-5635 GCA_964450575.1 uncultured Opitutus sp. | reverse complement strand
AGCGCCGCAAGAAGTTGCGCGCCAACCGCCATAAGAAGCGCACTTGGCAGAAGTGACGGCGCGGCGCCTGCCGCCCTCATCTCTTCAATTTAATCGACCCACCGGATTTTCCGGTGGGTCTTTTTTTTGCTCAGGCCCGACGCGTTCAAAGCGCCAGAGGGCAGGTCGCTTTGCGGTCCGAAGGAATTGTAAAAACCGGATCGAATTACGCGCTGTGCTCAAGAAAGGGGAAATGGCTCCGAGGTAGGGATTCCTCCGTTGTTTGACCTTGTGTCCCTAGGGGCACTTGGGACGGTCCGCGCCAGCCAGCGGGTTTTTACAAATCTGACGGTAGATAAAACAGTCTTTACTAGGTATTAGCAAATTAGTTGTCGAAGTATCATCGTCGCCGCATGTTTCTCTCTCCAAAGCTCAAGGGGTTCTATGTCGAGTTCAATGACCACGCCGTCATGCTCGCTCGGACCTCATCTGTCGCTTCACCGTTCACCATCGAGGAAATGAGGGAATGTGCCGTTGGAGATGCGGCTGGATTGGCCGAGGCCATTAATCAGCTTCAGCCGAAAAAAAGCCCCAGTGGTTATCTGCACGCCACGGTTTCCGTTTTTCCTCCCAAGCGCGTGATCCGTCGTCACACCATGGAGCTGAAGCGGGTGAAGGATCCTGCTTATGTTGGTGAAGTCTGCAGCCAGCAGTTTCGCATCGACCATGAGCAGTACTCGCTCGCGATCTTGAACTCGGGGGACGGGACTGAGTCCGATTTCGGGAAGGGGGCGCAGAAAGAGGTTATTTTTTGCGGGTTCCCAACCGAAGATTTAAACGCGATTCAAGCGGGTTTGCTGCAAAGTGGTATCTATCCCGAACGGCTGGAACTCGGTTCGGTGGCGACCTTGGGCGCGGTGGTCGATTGTCTGGCCTACGCCAAATCGAAGACTCCAACGCTCGTCCTCGAGATCGGGGCGGATACGACCCATTCTTTTATAATCTCGGCGGCCGGAGTCGAAGCGTCGCGACCGATCCCGCAGGGACTCGATGCCATGGTCCCGATCGTGCAGAAGGAACTCGGACTCAAAGACGAGGAATCTGCCCGCCGGCTGTTCTACTCCAATACCTTCGATTTCACGGGAATGGGACCGCTTCTCATCAAGCGTCTGCTTAAAGAACTGCAGTCCTCAATAGGATTCTACGAGGTTCAGACCGGACAATCGGTCGGGCAGGTATTAACGACCCAGCTGTCTCCGAAGCTCACGTGGCTCGACGCGGCGATCACGAGTACGCTCGGTATCTCCAGTCTCAAGCTCGATCCCCTTCCGTGGCTCCAATCGCGCCACATTACCTTGCCTGAAGCACTGGTGCGAAATGCCCAGGATGTCCGTTGGTTCGGGCTGCTGGGGCTGATGGCTCAATATAATTCTGTCCATGCTGTCACGTCTGAAGAGAAAAGGTGAGGCGTCCGTCGCCCCGTCCGTGCCGGCTTGGCACCCGAATTTCCGCAATTATGAAAAATTGCCGGATATCAAGGCGGTGCGCACGGCGTTCTTCGTCAATGGCGTGGCTATCCTGCTCGCGATATCGCTGACCATCTATTTTGGATTCACGGAATGGGAGCTGCGGAATATCAACCATCAAACCGCTGCGATTCAAGGCGAAATCGAGCGGGACAAGAAAACCAGCGAGCAGGCGATCACGCTGTTCAAGACCTTCCAAGCCGACGAGGCACGGGTTCTTGAAGTCGATACGTTTATCAAATCGAAGCCCACAATCTCCGTCATTATTTCCCGGTTGGGTGAAACGCTCCCGGCTAATATAGCGGTTGATAATCTTGATTTTCGCGAGACGGGATTGACCATGCGTTTGTCCGTTCGCGGGACGCCCGACGTCGCCAGTGGCTATGCGACAAAATATCTCGAGCAACTCCGGTCTGATTCCCAGCTCGCGCTGTTTGATGATTTTACCTTCACCAGCACGCCTTCGCCGAATCCCACGACCGGTCGGATGGCGGTCGAGTTCTTCCTGCATCTCAAAGGCGCTCCAGCCGGGAGAAAATAATGACTAACGACGAATTATTTACCTTCATCAAGAAGAACCCGATCAGCGTCGGGTGCGGGGTCTTGTCGCTCTTCCTGGCGGCGGGTGTCTATCTGCGGAGCGCGGAGATTCCTGAAGCGGAGGATATTCTACTTCAGAAGACCGCGATGGCAGAACGGTATGCCTTAAATATAAAGAACTCGGTTCAGCTCATGGAGCAGGCCGATGCCATGGCCGCGGCGAACAAGGAACTGGACACCCGAATTATCCGGGCAAGCCAGTTGGGCTCGAACACTCAATATTTCTACAAGCTGCAAAGTGACACCGGGGTGAAGCTAATCGATTTTCGTCAGGCGACTGTGGTTCTTCCTCCGACGAAGGCCAAGACAACCTATTCCCCCGTTGCTTTCAACGTCGCCGTCCAGGGAACACTGCCACAAGTAATGAACTTTCTTCGTCAGCTTGAGAGTGGCACGCACTACTGTCGCGTGCTGACCGCGAACTGCAGTGGTAACGCGAGTGCGCGGAATCAGCCGCTCACGCTTTCCCTCAATCTCGAAATGCTCGGTTTGCCATGAACACGCGCTTGTTAGCCCTTTCCGTCCTCGCGCTGCTGGCGCTCGCGGCTTCGCGCCCCTTGTTCGGGGCACGCACTGCATCGGACATCACTCCGCCCCAGCGGCGGCAGGCCTCCGTGGAAATGGCGGAACGCCTGACGCGGCGTGTTCCGCCACCAGATTCACCGGCCGACCTCGCGAGCCCCTTTAATCCCTTGGGGTTTGATCTTCCGGATCCGGACGTCCTGGCCGCGGCAAAAGCTCTGCGTGATGCCGCCGCCGCCGCCGCCGGCACGGTCGTCCGCGGTCCTGCCACCGACCGTGAGGTGATCGAGGCCCTGGCCCTTCGCCTCAACCCTTCCGGCACCTTTATTCTCGGGGGCAAGCCGCTGCTGATCATCGACCGCAACCGCTTCGAAGTCGGGACAAAGTTCATCGTTACCTATGAGGAACGGGATTACGAACTGCAGCTAGTTTCCATCGATCGTACCACTTTCACGCTCCGCTACCGTGGCGAAGAAATCACTCGGCCAATCAAACCTTTAAAGTAATATGAGAACCCGCACGCCCCAGCCCATCACTGTCACTGCGCTGCTGGCCGTTTTGGCCGCTGCCCCAGCCCTGGCTCAGCCCACTGCTGCACCCGCTGCCGACCAACCGGCACCACCCGCCTCAATGACCGTTGCGGTGGTAGGCGCCGAGGCCGGCGTATCCGCGCCGACCCGCGATCCCTCGGGTCGCGATACGCTTTCGGTCGATTTTCCCGACGAGGATGTCCGAAATATCCTGCGCAATGTCGCCGATCTGTTTGAGCTCAATATAATCATGCCTGAGGCGTTGCAGGGGAAAACCACGATCAAACTCCGGGAAGTGACCTGGCGTCAGATTTTTCAAAGTGTGCTTCAGCCGGTCGGCTTTACCTATATTGAAGAGGGTAACATCATCAAGATTGTCAGTAATGAGAGTCTACTCCAGGAGCCGACGTCAACGGATGTATTCATGATCAACTATGCGCGTGCGTCCGACATCCTGCCAACGATCACCTCCCTGGTCGATCCAGCCGCGGGCGGAAGAATCGTGGTCGACGCGCGCAGTAACAGCCTGGTGATCACGGAACGGCCTTCACGCATGAATCGGATTCGGCCGATCATCGACCAGCTCGATCGTGCGACTGACCAGGTAATGATCGAATCGAAGTTTGTCGAAGTCACGGGCAGCGATGCGAAGAACATTGGCGTTAATTGGTCTTCGCTGCAGAATTATCAGCTTTCTGCCGGCAGTTTGGGCGGCGCCGTCACCCGAGGGCGCGAACAAGCCGGGAGCGACGGCTTCGAAGCCACCAATTCCAATATCCGCGAGAATGTGGCCGGGACGAACAATAGTAATCAGACCAGTGTAACGAGTTCGCAAACGAGTGGATCGACTAATACGAACGCCGTCACCTCTTCCAACGGTTCGCCGACTTCGACATCCACGACTGGAACCACGGGTTCTTTGGCCAATGGTACCACGACGACCGTCGCGAATGGCACGGTCGGCAGTTCCACCAACACCTCGAACAATGCGCTGAATCTCCTGAACTCGCTTGTGAACAACAATGCAACGGCTCGAACCCTCAACGCGGTGTTTTCGGCCAGCGATTTCAATATTGTTCTAAGTGCGTTGCAGACCCTTCAGAATACAAAGGTGGTTTCCAATCCCACCATTGTGACCTTGAACAACAGCCAGGCAGTTATCAACGTTGGCGAAGAACGCCCGATCCCGTCTTATACGTACAACTCTGAGCGGGGGGTGTATGAGGTGAGCGGGTTTCAATATCGTCCGATCGGTATCATCCTGCGGGTGACCCCCCAGGTTAATTCACGTGGATTCATCAAACTCTCGGTCGAACCGGAGGTGAGTCAGTCCACTCGAGATGCCAACTTCCAGGGGGCGGCCATTCCGATCGTCGAATCCCGTAAAGCGTCGACCGTTGTATCGATCAAGGACGGTTATACGATGGGCATCGGCGGTCTAATGCGCAGCGCCTCGAATGATACCAATAATAAGGTTCCCGTGCTGGGTTCGATTCCAGTCCTCGGCCGTTTGTTTGCTCACAAAGCGCGCATCCACGACACCTCGAACCTAATCATCTTTATCACCGCCAAGACGATTAGTGCCGAAGGGGCACCGGTTGAGGAGGTCTTCAATCCGAATCAGGTTCGCAGCCTCCAGATGCAACGGGAGGATCTTCCAGGGTATCGCGACGGTTCCGATCCCTTCCTGCCGCCGACCGCCGCAGTCACAAAGTAAGAGCACGCACCAACCTCAATATTTTAAAACCGCGTTTGCTCATGAAAACACTTTTTCGCGTCCTTGGTCTGGGAGCCGCTCTCGGCTTCATCGCACCAGCCCCGCTACTTTCGCAACAGGAACCGCTCACGGCCGTCGATATTACCGGCGTAAGCGTCCTCTCCGGCTTCGGGTCCATTGTGGCAGCCAACCTGACTGCAGGTGGTGCGGGATATATCGCCGTGCCCGCCGTTTCCATTTCGGGGGGCGGAGGGAGTGGTGCTACCGCTTCGGCCGTCATCAAGGATGGGGTCGTTACCACTATTATCATTACCGATGGCGGTACTGGCTATACCAGCGCGCCAACCGTCACGATAGATCCGCCGCCCGCATCAGGCACCCCGGCTACAGCGGAGATTCAAGGCGTGGGTACGACTTTTCAGCAGCCGTTTCAAAACGAATCCTACGGCCCGGTAAATGTTCCGATCACGATCGCTGCATCGGCCCGGGGTACGTTTCCAGTGGGAGGCTACACGTATAACTTTTTTGTCAACGGCGTGGCCCTCGGAACCTCAACGAACGTTCAACCCCCTGGCGGAGGTCCCGGGTATGTCTCATGGGCGCCACCCCAACCTGGTTCATATTTGCTGACGGTCACCGCGAGTGCGGGCTCGCACACCGCGACCTCTCTTGCTGTCCGTTATTTCGCAACCGGCACCGCGATCGTTGGACCGATTGACAATTCGCTCGTGCCGAATGGATCGTCCGTGGTACTGCAGGCA
>CAYVDZ010000117.1:6725-10663 GCA_964450575.1 uncultured Opitutus sp. | reverse complement strand
TACTGGATGTGTGCAAATGTTTTATTTAGTATGTGTGATCTACCAAAACCGATAAAGCGAATAGGACTGCTAAATGATGAATGTTGGCCGTTACTAACTTGTGATGATATTTTTTTATCGAGAATTTCTAATGCTTCGTCTACTACTGCTGCACCTCGCTTTTGATCTTCACGCATCATTGATGTGAATGTAATTGGTTGTGATTCTTTTTGTGTTGCTGCGTTTTTTGCATATTGTGCAATAAAGTTCGCTGTAATTGAGTTGTTTATAGTCACGATTTCTTTGTTCGGAAGATATTGTTTGATAACGTTTGTGACAAAAGGCGAAACGCTCATGGATACATCACCTAAATCAGCAAATTGGATAAAACTTGCGCGAGGATCAAACGAGACCCGCGTACGCATGGGAGAGGACGCGCGACCTCGACATGGGCTCCGCGGGCTTGGATGGCCCCGCGGTGTTCGAGGACCATTTGCTGCACCAACTCCTCCAAGTTTACCGGGTCGTGCGCTCCGCCATCGCGTTGGCCCAGACCGCAATAGTCCATCAAGTGCTGCAGCATTGCTTCCAGCCGCACGGCTGCACCCTCGGCCCGCTCCGCCAGATTCAACGTCTCCGCATCCAAGGACGCGCCATGCTGCGCGCGCAGCGACCGGAGCAGACTGCTGACGCCGGAGAAGGGCTCATTCCGCTCCGCACTGGCCATTTCGGCGACGGCACTTTCCTCGCGATCAATATCCTCCATCATCGCGCGGGTCTGTTTCAGCTGCGCGATGTTCGCGATGGAGGTGTGCGTATAGTAAGGAGCATCACTGGCTGGGCGCGGTGCCGCGTGACTTGAGAGTTGAACCGTGAGAATGAGGTCATTCTCCAGGCGCAATGTCACCTCGCAGGTTTGCTCCTCCTTCAAATGCGCGCAGTTCTCGAGATGAGCGGCGAAACGTCCGGCGTCGAAAGCATCGAGAAACCAGTTCATGTGCACGCCGACCAGCCGCCCCCGGTCACGGCGCAACCAGCGGGCGGCCGTGAGATTTGCCTGCACGATCTGACCCGTGCGGGTGAGCGTCACGTAGCCAATCGGCAGATAGTCATAGAGGTCAGTGTACCGCAGCAGGGCGCCCTCCAACTCGGCTTGCACGTCGCGGAGCGCCCGATTCTGTATCTCGAGTTCGAGTCGGTAAACCTGCAGCTCTTGCACGGTGGCCTCCAAACGATCGTGCTCGGAATTCCGCCCGGTCGCAGGCTGATCAACCGACCGCAGAGTGCGAGTGAGTTCCTCGTTGGAGAGAGAGGTCAGGTCCATAAGGTGGGGAGGGGACGAGTCGCGCCTGCACCGAAATGGGAAGCGGACCTGAATTCGATGCTCTTTTCCGCGATGGTCAAGGCCTCCACCATAGGAAAAATCATTATCCTGAAACCGCAGTTGGATCCCGGATTTCACCGATGAACACAGATTACCCAGGCATTCTTCACTTCGGGCACTTCACCTTGCGGTTTAATGGCAGTAAGGTGCTCCTTGATCTGCAATTCTCTGGATCCGTGCCATCGGTGTCATCCGCGGTAAATTTGAACTGCCGAATTTCGGATTATTGATCACCCCAGTCATTTCGGAAGCGCCGTGAACATCGTGCGAATAAACTCCGAACCCGCGTTTGCCACTGAAGAAGTAAGGCGGAAGGACCGTTCAGCGAACTCAGACCCTCGTTGAAAACGCGCTGATAAAGCGAACCAAGAAGGGGTGGTATTCCTGCCGCGAGCATCCAAGGTGGCGACTCACCCGTATGACCGAAAAAGTCTCAACCGACGCAGCAAAAGAGCCCCGAAACAAATTGTTATAGGACCGTCTAATCCCCGCTTCATGACCGCCGAACAGGAAATTTCGCAGCTGCGCGACCGAGCAACGCATAACCGAAAAGCCCTCCAAGAACTTGCCCTGATGCGTTGCAAGCTGGTCTGCGATGGCATCCGTCGCCCTGGGGAGCGCTCCGACGCCTCGTTAAAGCTAAACGAGCAAACGATGGCGGTGATCCAGCAGGCGTTGGACGTGTCAACGACCCGCTTGGCGACATTGGAATCCGAACAACATCTCCTAAAGGTGGGCGCGATGGCGAGCTGTGCGTAGGCCCCGAATCCGTCAGCGCCGCTACGTCGTCAACCAGCCACAAATCAGCGTATTCATCGGCGCGAGGGGATATTCATTGGCCGATTAAAACTTCGGCGCTTCCGCCCCGGAGCGCAGGAACCAAGGCGCCGGGATACTTTGGCGAGCAGGGTTCCTGCTTCGCCCCAAAAGCCGCCCATCTGAGATGGGCGGCCGGCAGATCACTTGCGGCGTAAAAGCGCGCCGATAATTAACCCGACTCCGAGCGCGAGTCCGATCGATTCGTACGGATGATCGCGAATCGTCGAATCGGCTTTCTTCATCGCTTCCCGGGCAGATTCGAGGCCCTGAGCTTGGAGTTCGTCCATGCTCACTTTCGCCCGTTCGAGGCCCTCAGACACCCGGGCGCGGGCATCACGGGCCTTGTCGCTGAGGTCGCCCGCAGTGGCTTTGAGCAAGTCATCCGTGTCGCTCACCAAGGCTTTAAGGTCGGCCAGAACGCGGTCACGAGCGACCCGAGTTTGATTCATGTCAAAGGAGGGAAGATGGGTTTCCATAGTAATAGTTTGTTGAGATTGGCTGAACGATGCGCCCGAACGTGTGAAACGCCGGTGCTGCACACAGTAAGGACATTGGAATGGTGCGCAAGTTTCACCCAACCGGAATTTAACTCCAGCTCGGGAGAAGGCCCCAGGGAGTGCGGCACTCCCGGGTTCGTCCTAACTTCAAAAGGCTTGGCCGGAATATTTCACATTCTGGCGTGAACGGTCTCCACGCTGGGTACGTCTATTATTACCTTGTCATTGCGAGAAGCGCAGCGCCGAAGCCATCCATCCAGCTGGATCGCCACGCCTTCGTTCCCCGGGCTCGCGATGACAAATCAGGGTGCGAAATATCCGGCTCAACACCGCTGACACGCAAATCCCAAAACGCCGCTTTGCGCTTCGCACTGTTTACGTTAGCGTGCGCTTCCATGTCCGGCGATCTCTCTGATCTCTACCAACAAGTCATCCTCGATCACAACAAGCGGCCGCGCAATCGCGGCAAGCTGCCAACTGCCAATCGCGTGGCTCACGGCGACAATCCAAGCTGCGGGGACCAATGCGACGTTTACCTGCGGGTCGACGGCGACCGGATTGCCGAGATCTCCTTCGACGGCTCTGGATGCGCCATTTCCCAGGCGAGCGCGTCGTTGATGACAACCCAGGTGAAGGGCAAAACCGCAGCCGAGGTGGAGGCGCTGTTTCAAGACTTCCACAAAATCGTGACCTCCGGGGAAACGCCCGACGAGATCAGCGATTTGGCGGCCTTTGCGGGCGTGCACACGTTCCCCGCCCGAATCAAATGCGCCACGCTCGGCTGGCACGCGACCCTTAACGCGTTGAAAGGCGATCCCACTCCCGCCACCACCGAGAGCCACACGGATTAAGGAGATCCGCCGAGTCACCGGAGGGCGTCCCGCCGGGTCAGAAAACCTCCCGACGCGGCCTCCGATTCCCCGCATTTCCCGTCTTAGGATCCGGCCTTTCCCGACGTTTCTTCCTTCTTCTTTCTTCCTTCTTCTTTTCCTTTTCATGTCCGCTTCCTGGTCCACCGTTCGCGACGATTTCCCTGCTCTGCACCAGACGGTGCACGGCAAGCCGCTCGTCTATCTCGACAATGCCGCCACCGCGCAGAAACCGCGCAGTGTAATCGACACGCTCTCGCGATTCTACGAACGCGATAACGCGAACGTGCACCGCGGCCTGCACGCGCTCTCCAACCGCGCGACGGATGCCTACGAAGGCGCGCGCAGCCGCGTCGCGAAGTTCATCAACGCTGCCGATCCCGCCGAAAT
>CAYVDZ010000117.1:0-6715 GCA_964450575.1 uncultured Opitutus sp. | reverse complement strand
ATCTCGTCGCCGCCAGCTGGGGCGGCGCCAACCTCAAACCTGGCGATGTCGTTCTCCTCACCGAGATGGAGCATCACTCCAACTTGGTGCCCTGGCAGCTGATCACACAACGCACCGGCGCCTCGCTCCGCTTCCTTCCGGTTTCCGGCGACAACGTCGAGGGCGCACTCGATCTCGCCCAACTGGACGCGCTCCTGACCCCGGAGGTCAAGCTCTTCGCCTTCACCCACGTTTCGAACACGATCGGCAACGTGAACCCGGCCGCGATGATGTGCGCCAAAGCACGCGCCAAGGGCATCCTCACCTTGGTCGACGGCGCCCAGTCGATCGGCCACATGCCGGTCGACGTGCGCGCGATCGGCTGCGATTTCTACGCGTTTTCCGGACACAAGATGGCGGGAGTAACGGGTATCGGCGCGCTCTACGGGCGCCGCGCTCTCCTTGATGCGATGCCGCCGTACCAAGGCGGCGGCGGAATGATTTCAGTGGTCAACTTTCAAGAGTCCAAATGGAAGCCGACCCCGGAACGCTTCGAAGCCGGCACTCCCAATTTCGCCGATGCCGTCGCGTTGGGCGCCGCGTGCGATTACCTCGACTCACTCGGACGCGAAGCAATTGCCAAACATGACGCCGAACTGGGACAGATCGCGTACGAGAAACTCTCCGCCCTGCCTGGGATCCGTATCCTCGGACCTAGGACGGACCGCGTGGGCATCGCGAGTTTCGCCTTTGCCGAGGTCCATGCGCACGACATCGTGACGTTCGCCGACGAGGACGGCATCGCACTCCGCGGCGGGCATCATTGCAACCAACCGCTGATGCGAAAAATCGGGCTGACGAGCACCACCCGGGCAAGCTTCTACGCGTACAACACCGAGGAGGAAATCGATTTGATGGTGAAGAGCCTCCAGCGGATCCTGAAATTTTTCGGATCCGCCTGAGCATTCAAGGGCCGGAGCGGAGGCCGAGGCACGGCGGACCGCTCGGGCCCGCCGTTAAGCCTGAAACCGCCGTTGGATCCACAGATTTCACAGATGGCCACAGATTACCAAGGCAGTCTGCATTTCGAGCCCTTCACCTTGCGGGTTAATGGCCGTGGGGTGCTCTATGATCTGCAATTCTCTCTATCCGTGCCATCGGTGTCATCCGTGGTTAATCGGAATTGCTGAATTTAGGTCAAGGACAGGCTTCGCCGTTGAGGCGGGAGCTCATGCGGTCGCTTCTGTCTGGCATCCACCGGTTTCGCGCCAGCCGGGCCGGGTAAGGTCCGCGTCACCGCTTCACCCAATCGGGCACCACATCCAGCTCGATGCCGAACACGAGTGGTCCCAGTATCCACAAAATGAGCACGATAATGGGCACGAGGAGAATGTTCAACAGCAGGCCGGCCTTCGCCATGTCCGGCAGCCGCACCAAACCGCTGCCAAAGACGATTGCATTGGGAGGCGTTCCGACCGGCAACATGTAGGAACAGTTCGCCGCCAGCGCCGCGGGAATCACGAACAACAACGGGTTTTGGCCCATGCTGATTCCGACCGCCGCCGCAATGGGCAGAAAGGTGGCGGCCGTGGCCGTGTTACTCGTCAGCTCGGTAAGCAGCAAAATTCCGAAGCAAATCAGGCCAACCGCCGCGATCAGCGGCATGCCATCAAACCCTTGCGCAAGCGTACCGAGGTACTTCGACAATCCGTGTTTCTCGATGTGATGCGCCAGACTGAGCCCGCCGCCGAACAGCAGCAGCACGTCCCACGGCATGTTCTTGGCCGCGTTCCAGGTCATCACGAACTCGCCCTTTCGGGCATTGATCGGGATCAGGAACAGCAGAATCGCGCCGGCCATCGCGATCGTCGTGTCCGAGACCAGCGGCAGCACCTTGGCAAGAAGCGGCTGAAACACCCAACCGGCCGCCGTGAGGATAAACACCACCGCTACGATCGCCTCCCCGCGCGAGACCCGACCGAGCTGTTGGCGCTCCGCTGCCAGCAACGCCGACATCCCAGGAACTTCGTCGCGCCCGAGGCGAAACGAGATCCGGGTCAACACCAGGAAAACAATCGGAAGCGTGACGAGCACCACGGGAACGCCCAATAGCATCCACTGCCCGAACCCGATTTTGATTTGATAGACGCTATCGAGATAGCCCGCGAGCAGTGCGTTGGGAGGCGTTCCGATCAGTGTTGCCATGCCGCCAGTGGTGGCGCCGTACGCGACCGACAACATCAGCGCGAGGCCGAACGCCCGCGCCTTCGGATCATCCCGCATTCCAGGCGGGACCAGTTGCACCACCGACATCGCAATCGGGAGCATCATGAGGGCCGTGGCGGTGTTGCTCACCCACATGCTGACCAAGGCGGAGGCGAGAAGAAATCCAGCGACAATTCGCGTCGGCTTCGTGCCCATCGCGCCGATCAGCCGAATGGCCACGCGCCGGTGCAAATTCCAACGCTGCATCGCCAGGGCGATGATGAATCCTCCCAGAAAAAGAAATACGAGTGGATTGGCGTAGGGCGTGGCGGTCTCCCGAATATCGCTGAGCTGCAACGCGGGAAACAGCACCAACGGCAGGAGCGCGGTCACCGGAATCGGAAGCGCTTCCGACATCCAAAGCACCGCCATCAAAGCCGCCGCACCCGCGGTGCGCCAGCCCGGTTCGCTCAATCCTTCCGGCGGGGAGGTCAGACAGGTGAACAACAACAACGCCGGACCGATGATCCAACCCGACCACTGGCGCAGGCCGTAGTCGGCGGGATGTTCAATCGCTTCCTTGACGGTGTGGGCGGCCTCTTCGATGCCGGACGAGGGGTGCGGAGCAGACATGGGGAAGGCGGAACTCTGACACACGTGACGCCGGACGAAACTCTATAATGGGAAATTTGCGGGCCGGGGGATTCGCCGCCTTCCCGGAACTCAGGACCCTCCCCCGGCGCGTGGCCGCAGGCCGGGCGCAGGCGCAGGCGCAGAACGGCGAGACGCAAGCGCCTGCACCAGCCAGCCGAACCCCGGGCAAGCGCAGGCGCTACGGCGAAACCCCGCTTGGTTCAGAACCGCCACTCGACTCCCCCGAAGGCGCCGAATCCAAGAGCTGGATACCCGTTTACCTCCTCGTAGTTTTCGTCCAGCAGGTTTTCCAGTCGCGCTTTCACACTCAGCCGATCGCTCACCTGCCAGCTGCCGTAAATCCGCCCCACCACAAAATCCTCGCCATCAATCCGGGCGAAGGTGCGCGCATGGATATCCTCCCGTTGCGCGGTCCAGGCCACGCCGACACCCGCCACCCAGCGCGGCCCGAAATCACGCGAGACGTCGGCACTCACCCGATGACGCGGACGACGCAGGAGCCGCGTGCCTGCGGTCAGATTATCAGCTTCAAGGTAAGTATAGCTTCCGCTGAGGTAGGTCGCGCCCGGGAGCACCCATTTCGCTGAGACTTCCCCACCCCGCGTGCGGGCACGCTGAATGTTTTCCACGCTGCGGAAGTTAGGAGTGCTCGCAATCAAGTCCCGGAAATCCATCTCGAACCAAGTTACGCTTAGCGAGCCACGTTGAGCGGCAAAGGTGTAATCCACCCCGGCATCCCACCCGCGTGCCCGTTCCGGACGCAGGTTGGGGTTGCCGTTGTAGAACGCGCTTTCGCCGTAAAGATCGAGAAAACTCGGTGAACGGAAAGCGGTGCCATAACTCGCCCGCAGCTTCACTCCCGACGCGATCCGCCATGCCACGGTGCCGCGACCGGTCGTAGCCCGGCCGAACGTATCGAAATCGTCATTACGAAAGCCGGCGGTGAGCGACAGGTGCTCGTGCGGCGAGAATTCATCCTGGGCAAACACGGCCAGCAACGTCTGCCGGCGGTTGATATTACCGAAGCCGGTGTTGCGCGTGTGATTCGCCTCCGCCGTGACCCCTGCGGTGAGGCGGTGACGTTCGAGTCCGCTGAACGTCGTCTGCGCATCGAGCACCCCGCGGCGATTTTTCACGACCGTGACCGCGGTCGGCCGCCCGGTCCGCGGGCTCTCCGCCACGAAGCGGCGATCCTGCCCGCCAAGCACCGCGTGCGCGGTCCAGTCCGGCGCCAGCGTGAGGGTCGCAAAGGTCGTCACCAGCAGGTTGGACTCACGCGACTGGTTGTCGGGATCGTTCGTGTAGCGATCGCCCGCATCGCCATAAATTCCCTGAAACCAACGCAGCGTGCTGCCGACGTTCAGCCCTTCACGCGCCTTGTGATCGAAACGGAAGGTCGCGTTAGCCGAGTCAAAGGCATTGTTGGCCCGATCATTGTCGGTGTGCCCGCCCTGCACGGCAAAATTCCACGCACTGGCGCCACGTTCGCCCTGCGCCGAAACGGCGCCCTGAATCGTGCCGAAGCTGCCCGCCTCGACGAAAGCACGACCGCTCGGTTCCCCGACGCCACGTTGGGCCCGAAGTGACACCACTCCGCCCACCGCTTCGCCGCCATAGAGGGTGCTCTGCGGACCATGCGCGATCTCCAGGCTGTCGCAGGCACTCACACACGAGCCGCCCAGGAAGACTTCGTAGTTGGTATTTGGATCGTTGATACGCATCCCATCAACCAGAAATAACGTTTGATTGGAGTTGGCGCCGCGGAGGAACACCGAGGTGGTGGCGCCCGCCGCTCCCGACGCAAACAAGGGGGCTCCGGCGGCGGAACCCAGTGCCTGGGCGAGGGAGGTGACTTGCCGCCGCGCGAGGTCCGCGGCGGTGATGGAGTCCACCACCGAACCCAGCATGTGCGGATCGTTTGGCGTCCGCGTGGCGGTAGTGATAAACGGAGTGAGTTGGGCCGGCGTTGATGCCGGAGGCAAAGACTGTCCGCGCACGACGACTCCGAGCGTGACAACGGCCAGAACGGCACGGGCGAGGACGCGGCTGCGGCGCGCATGAGGCGCGGCGAAGAAGGATACTTTCATGATTTTACTGCTACCTGTCGCGACAAGAGCAGATCCTGCTGGTTCACAGGGGTGCCACTCTCACGCTTCATTTTTGCGATGAAGATTAGCCTGCGAACCGCGCAATCGGGCCGCAGGCGTGAGCTGTTTCGAGGCAGATGTTCGGACTCCGCATGTGTCCCGGACGGTTCTCGTCCGGATCCTCGCCCCCGCCTTCACCCGCAACCGAAGTCGAAGATTGGCTCTGCTCCCGCTCGTGCAGGATGGAGGTCTGTGATGCGTTACCGCAGCGCAACTGTGGCCGGATTTCACGGCCTTCCCTGATTCCCGAAACAAAGAAAGAACAACGAGCACCCCGAGGTCACGTCCCCACCTCATCTCCGGCAAGCCCAATCTCTGGCTTAACGCATCAACGGATTCGAATGCGTCGATATGTGAACTTGCCAACCCGGTTTCTTCACCTACGATTTTTCCCGCATGAGCCTGAGTACTGCCGCAGCCCGCCAACCGTCCGAAGCACGCGCGGACGCCTTTCGCATGATGTTCGCCCAGCGGATTGTCGTCCTGGATGGCGCGATGGGATCGATGATTCAGACCTACGACTTGAGTGAAGCGGATTTTCGCGGTGCACGCTTGAAGGACCATCCGCACGACCTGAAGGGGAACAACGATTTGCTTGCACTCACGCGGCCGGACGTGATCGAAAAAATTCACGGTGATTACTTCGCCGCCGGGGCGGACATCGTGGAGACCAACACCTTTAGCAGTACGTCGATCGCGATGGCGGATTATAAATGTGAGCCGCTCGTCCGCGAAATCAATTTGGCGGCCGTCGCCTGCGCGCGACGGGCCGCGGATCGCACCGAAGCCGCGGCACCGGGTCGCCGTTGTTTTGTCGCCGGAGCCATCGGGCCGCTGAACCGCACGTTGTCGATGTCACCGGATGTGAATCGACCCGACTACCGTGCCGTCACGTGGGACCAGGTCGTTGGCGCCTATACGGAGCAGATCAATGCGCTACTCGATGGCGGGGTGGACGCGCTGCTCGTAGAAACGATTTTCGATACGCTGAATTCCAAGGCGGCGCTGTTCGCCATCGAGGGCGTGTTTGACCAACGCGGGCCAAGCGCACGCGTGCCCGTGATGATCAGTGTCACGATCACCGATGCGTCCGGCCGCACCTTGTCCGGCCAGACGATCAGCGCGTTTTATCACAGCGTGGCCCATGCGAGGCCGTTTTCGGTCGGCATCAATTGCGCCCTCGGCGGCGCCGCCATGCGTCCGTACGTGGAGGAGCTCTCCCAGATCGCGAACTGTTACACCTCGTGTTATCCGAATGCCGGCTTGCCGAATGCCTTTGGTGGATACGACGAAACGCCGGAGGACATGGCGCAGGTCTTGGGCGAGTTTGCCGCCAATGGCTGGATGAATCTCGTGGGCGGTTGCTGCGGTTCCACTCCGGCGCACATCGGGGCGATCGCCCGGGCGGTCAAAGGCCGCGCCCCGCGCATGTTGCCACCAGCGATCCGCGCCCTTCGGTTGAGCGGGTTGGAACCGCTCGCGGTCGCCTGAGCTGATGGCTTTTCGATCCGATCACCGCATGTCAATCTGCGCCGCTGTCCGATGGCTCCTTGCCGCACCATGACGTATCCAGTTTAGCCTGGAAAATGCAGTTGAAGCCACAGATTTCACAGATGGACACAGATGACCAAGGCATGCTGCATTTCGGACACTTCACCTTGCGGGTTAATGGCGGTCAGGTGCTCCTTGATCTGCAATTCTCTCTATCCGTGCCATCGGTGTCATCCGCG
>CAYVDZ010000116.1:2892-10706 GCA_964450575.1 uncultured Opitutus sp. | reverse complement strand
GGCAGGAATGCCTGTGTCACCCTTCCGACCCGATCGAAGTGATACAGACATTCCTGTCTGTTCGGTCTGTTCCGCTCCGTCCTGCCCGTCACTCCGAAACCTCCGAACCCCCACCCCGCTCGCAAATCCGACCCCCGGATCACAGGCAGGAATGCCTGTGTCACTCGGATCGAATCGGATCGGAAGCCTCCGCCTCGGCGCTTACTTGGCGCGCTGGATCAGTTCCACTTCGTAGCCTTCCGGCGCATCGATGAACGCGATCACCGATCCACTGCTGGTCGGCGTGGGCCCGTCGCTCAGCTTGAAGCCTTTCGCTTCCAGCTTCGCGGTGAATTCCTTTAGATCCTCCACTTCGAAAGCGAGATGCACCAAGTCAGGTTGCACTTGCACGCTCGGACTGTTGGCGAGCTGGCAGATTTCAATTTCCTCGTCGCTGTTCGGCGTAGCGAGGAACACGATCTGAGCGCCGCGCGGCGACACGTTGCGGCGCGCCACTTTTAGATCCAGCGCCTGTTCATAGAATTTCACGGTGCGCTCGAGGTCGTTGACGCGCATCCGGGTGTGAAGAAGTTTCTTAACCATACGCGACGTTGCATGCGCCGCCCGCCGGGCGCAAGCTGCTCCACGCCATGCCGCTCGACCTTGCCGCTATTCGCGCCGCCCACGACCGCATCCGTCCGTACATTCATCGCACTCCCGTCCTGACGAGTGAGCGTCTCAACGCCGCCTGTGGCGGGACCTTGTTCTTCAAGTGCGAGAACTTCCAGAAGGTCGGCGCCTTCAAAGCCCGCGGAGCCGCCAATGCCATCTTTTCCCTCGACGAAGCGTCCGCCCGCCTGGGCGTCGCGACCCACTCCTCAGGCAATCACGCCGCCGCCGTGGCCCGGGCCGCCCGCTTGCGCGGAATTCCCGCCTATATTGTCATGCCGGCTAATTCCGCCAAACCCAAGATCCGCGCGGTCGAAGGCTACGGTGGCATCGTCACGCTCTGCGAACCGGACGCGGCCTCCCGCGAGGGCACGTGTGCGCGCATCGTCGCGGAGACCGGCGCCACCTTGATTCATCCCTACGAAAACGAGCACGTGATGGCCGGACAGGGCACCGCCGCAATCGAGTTTCTCGAAGACGTCAACGACCTCGACTTGCTGCTCTGCCCGGTCGGCGGCGGCGGCTTGCTCGCCGGCGCAAGTGTGGCCGCGAAGGCGCTCCGGCCTTCGATTTCCATCATCGCCACCGAACCCGCCGGCGCCAGCGACACCGCCGAATCGTTCGCCGCCGGACACGTCATTCCGCTCGAACAGGCGCGCACGATCGCGGACGGGCTGCGCACCACGATCGGCCAGCCGAACTTCGAAATCGTCAAAGGCCTCATCGACGGCGTGGTCACGGTCAGCGAGGAGTCGATCGTCACCGCGATGCGCATGGTCTGGGAAACGATGAAGATCGTCGTCGAACCCTCCGGCGCCGTACCCTACGCCGCGGTGCTCGCGCAAAAAGTGCCAGTGGCCCATCGCCGCGTCGGCATCATCCTGACCGGCGGCAATGTTGACCTCGACGCGCTCCCGTGGATCGTGGGTCGGACGTAACCGCGGGGCGAGCCGAACGGCGACCCGCCACGCAGAATTTAAACCGTTAAAGAAGGCGAAGAGCGAACGGCCAGCCGACCGAAAGGACAACGTTTTCTTTGCCTATAAAGGAGCGAGCCAAAACTCAGGCCAATGAACCCTCCCCGCCGCAAGCAGCGGGGTATCACAGAAAGGGGCTTCGCCCCGATAACAGCGGGCGGCATCCATCCGCGCGGCAAGCCGCGTGGAATTGAGCCGTCCCGATTAAACAGAAGAGAACAAAGGGAACGAAGGCCGCCGAGTCTTCCGGCCTCTCTCGACTCCTCGATCCCGTAACGATGCAATAGAAGGTCACCGACGACGTTGTAGCCGACGACGTCAGGAGGCGGAAGGAACGGTGAACCGGTGTTAACTGCCTCGTCACTTCGGCAGCTACGACTTTCTTCGTCTCGACTGCATGGACCCGGCTTAGTTCACTTCCCCCCGTCGCATCATTCGGCTCATTCTTGATCGAGGCGCCTATTATATAAACGCGTATGAAATCTCACCTTTCCCGCACTCTGTTTCTGCTCGTTTTACCGCTGATCGCGAGCTTCACCTCCCTTCACGCCGCGCCGCGCATTTATCTGATCGGCGACTCCACCATGGCCAACAAGCCGCTGAACCTGCCCGAGCGCGGCTGGGGCATGGCGCTCGGGGCGTTCTTCAAAAACGGCGTCACGGTCGAAAATCACGCGGTCAACGGCCGGAGCACCCGGAGTTTCATCGACGAGGGACGCTGGGAAAAGGTCCGCACCGCCCTCACGCCCGGCGATGTCGTCATCATTCAATTCGCGCACAACGACGAGAAGAAGGAGGACCCGGTCCGCTACACGAATCCCGCCACCACCTTCCGCGATAACTTGCGTCGTTTCATTGCGGATACGCGGGCGCGCAAGGCCATCCCGATCCTCGCCACGCCCGTGGTGCGGCGAAAATTCGATCCGGGCGGACAGCTCATCGATACCCACGGTCTGTATCCCGAAGCCGTGCGCGCGGTCGCGCAGGAAAAAAAGGTCCCGCTGCTCGATCTCACCCAGTCCACCGCGGCCTGGCTACAGGCGGCCGGCGACGAACCTTCGCGGCGCTTCTTCATGTGGATCGAGCCCGGAGTGTATTCGGAAATTCCCTACGGCCGAAAGGACGATACGCACTTCGTGGAGGCCGGTGCCACCAAGGTGGCGGAACTCGCCGTCGCGGAAATCCGCCAACAGAAACTACCGTTGGCGCGCTGGCTGAAGTAACACCGGTTCCATCAGGCGCGTGCCTTCGACGTTCCGGATCGCGCGCCCCACGATCCTCGCTCCCGTCGTCACTCGAGGTGAAACACTTCGCGCAGTTCGCGCGAAACCGGGCTGAGGTCCGGGTTACACGGCATCAGCTCGCTCATGTATTTCCACCAGCGCTGACACACCTCCGTCTTCGCGATCGCCGCCCAACGGGCTTCATCCTCGATCTCGGCGTATCCGAAAAGCTGACGCGTTTCGGGGTGCAGGAAAATCGAATACTGTGTCACGCCGTGCGCCTTCAGCACCGCTTCCAGCTCCGCCCAGATCGGCTGGTGCCGTCGGGCGTATTCGGCTTCCTGACCTGAGTGCACGGACAAAACAAAGGCTTTTCGAATCATGGTTGAGAGGCGGCATTGTCTCCTACTGATGGCGTCTGCGCGAACCCGACGAGGCTCATCGCCAGAACGAGCCCCGCTCCGGCCAGCCACGTGGACGACCCCTTCATTTCAAGTCGATTTCCGGCCCGCGGGCGCTGCGGCATTCGGGGCGGGCGCCGCCGCCGGTGCACTCTCCGGCTCACCCGGCGCAGGCGGCAGATCCTGCTTCAAATCCTGAAAGCGTTTCTTTACCGCCGCATCGGGTCCCCATTTGATGCCGTGATCAGCCAGCGCATGCGCCGACTTCAGATCGCCGATCTCCGCGGCGAGCATGCATGCTTGATAGATCAGCTTCAGCCGGGTCGGAAATAAAATCGCGCCTTCGATCGCCGGAATGGCTTCGTCGCGCGTCGGCCGTTCAATGCTACGCATCCACGTGTCGGCCAGAATATCATAAACACCGTGCTGATGGGGCGGCTCCTTGCGCGCGATCATCAGGGGTTCAACAATCCGGTTCACCTGCTCGCGGGAGAAATGACCGTCCGCCACCCCGGGCGCAGCGATGGCATCCGTGTAACGTAACCGCGCGAGTTCCAGCAGCGCATCCGGGCGCTTCGTCTTGCCTTCGTACGCGGCCTCGATGAAGCGACGCGCCCGTACGTCTTCGCCGGCATTTTTTTCAAAAAGACCCAATGCCGCCAGCAGGTTAGGATCGCGCTCTCCGCGAATATAGGGGGCGATGAGTTCCTGGCGTCCGGCGACCGCGTGACCGGCGATCACTTTCGCTTCACCTTTGATCCGGCCAACCTCTGATTGGGTCGCATCCCGCAGCACGAGCGGCGCGGGCGGATCGATCAGATCCGGGCCACCCTTCTTGGCACGAAACGACTTTGATTCATACACCGTCATATCAATATAGCCCCGCATCTGCGTGAGCATCTGATTATAGGTCAGACCAAAGCATTCCTTGAACAAGGCCTCGCTCACCGGCTCCCGCGCGATCCGCTGGAGAAAGGTCGTGAAGGGCTTCTGGAACTTGCCGCGCTCACCATAGAGACACATGTGGACAAACGCATACGCCTGCTTGGCCCAACGGTTGTTGCCCAGGACCGCGGTCGCTTCCGGCGAATCATGCTTGATGGCAAAAAACTGATCGAGTTTCACCAGCGCCTTCCGGTGCAAGGCCGCGTTGAAGTCGCGGTCTTCCGCCGGCGCACCCGCCAGCAACATATCGCCTTCCTCCGCGAGCGCGTTCACCGCCGCCGTCATCGCACCGAGCGCGGAAATGGTGTTCGGGTCCTCCAGTTTCGCGAAATCGATCGCGCGGTAACTCTCGATCCGCATCCGCATGATAATCTGCGAAAGGCCCTCTTCAAGCCACGCCGGGAGCCGCGGTTCACTGCGGCTAAGCAGGAACCGGACATACTCACGATAGAGCTGCTTGTCATGCTCCACGGTGATGAGGCCGGAATCGGTGCCCGTCGCCGCATCGGCGGAGTCATCGACGTTCAAAATGTTTAGTGTCGTCGACGCCATATCGATGACGATCGCCGTCTTGCTGCCTTCCTTGAGGAAGAGACTCGCAAGCGCGACATCCGGCCCCACTCGCCCGGTGGGAATGAAGGCATCGAATTTGTTGCCCTTGCCGCAGATGATCAACGAGGTCGTCTGCGAGATGCGATCCGGCATCGGCCAGGCATAACTCAGGGCTTGGCGAAACACCTCGAAGTCCCGAATCAGCCGCTGCGTCGCCTTGTCGGAGGCATTGCTGAGGATCTCAAACCCGGGAATCGCCGCATAGCGCCACGACTCCGGCGGGGGAAGTTCGCGGTTGTCGGTGACCACGAATTTCGGCAATTCCACGATGGCACCAGTCGGCGTTTCCTGCGCAACCAGCACAGGAGCGAAGACTAAGCCAACGAATGCGACCAAAGCCGCGAAGGGTTTCATGGCGGATGAGACGATCCGCGGACGAGAAAGTTGCCGAGCTCAAAAAAAGTTCTTCCTATCCGGTCAGGCGGTTCGCCCGGTCACGAACGCCGACCGATTACATCGCCGCTTTCAGCAAAAACGCGAAAAGTCCGAGGATTCCCGCCGACAGCACGCAACAGGCGATGAATCCGATCGTGTCCACCCGATCCCACGTGGTCATTTCCCACGAGGATCGCGGAAAGAGTTTGAGGTGCTCGAAGCGGTTAGGATTACGCCGGGTTTCCTCCATCGCCGTCTGCTCCAGCTTGGGCGTTCGCCCCACCGGGGTCTTCATTTTTCCATAGAACAGGTCCACGTGCTCGCGCGCCAGCTGACGCGTAAACAGGCTCACCACCAGCAGCAGCAGAAAGGGAAACAGTCCGTCAAAGAAGAACCGGGCCGCAAACCGCGTGCTCGAGGAACGCGCCGCCATGTCGATTCCCGCGCGATCCAGGATGAAAAGCTCGAGGTGGAAGCGTTCGCGCCCTTCCAACGGGCTCGTCACGTCATCCGGATTCGAGCGCACCACTTTTTGGAAAAACACCGGATCGCGCCGGCCATCCGTCCCGGCGACCGCGAGTTCAACCAACGCCGGCTGACTTCGCAGCGCCGGCACCAGCGGCACCACGAGGGGCGCAATGATATTCACCAACGCCGACAGAATCACGGCCGTCCACACCGCTGCGGGCGTGAGCCGCCGCCAGAAAAAAATCAACACCACCGCCGCCCCGAACGGCACGTTCACCGTCAGCAACAGCTGAATCGCGCTAAACACACTCGTCATCTGCGTCGCCGCCAAAATCCCGCTCACGAGCGCCCCCACGATCGCCCAGCGGCCCGCCTTCACCGCCTCACGCTCCGTCGCCGCCGGCCAGATATAGCGGTAAACATTCCGCACAAACAGCGCCGACACCGCCATCGTCTGGGCGGCGACCGTGGACATGTTTGCCGCCAACACACCCGCCATCATCAGCCCCAGCAGGCCCGGCCCAAGGAGCTGTCGCGCCATCGTGCCCCAGGCCGCGTCCGGATCCGACAATGCCGAGGTGCCTTGAAACAGCGCGATCGCGATGAGTCCGGCAAAGGCCCACAAAATGATCATCACCCGCTTGGCATAGGTGCCGGAAACCGCCCCGAAACGCGCCGCAAATTCGTCCTTCGCCGATCCGCTCACCGCCATGTTACCGATGATCCCGTGGATCTGGATAATACTCACAAAGAGGATCGCGACCACCGTCCAACCGGAAACCTGCGAGGCCGCGTTGCCAAACAGGTCAAACATCGCCGCCGGTACCCGTTCGCCCAACGCACTCCAGCCTCCGATCGCGGACAGTCCCACAGGAATGAGCATGACCGAAAATATCACAATGAGCACGCCTTGCACCGCTTCGTTCACCGCCGTTGCCGCCATGCCTCCCAACACAATATAGATTCCCACAATCAGCGTGTACGTGAGATAGAACGACCACGGCTCGAGCGCCGTGATATAACTGCGCAACTCCCCGCGCGCATTTGCATCGGCGAGCACGTCGAGCCGCGCCCGCTGCTCCGTCGCCAGGGCGCCGTCACGCGCCGCCTTTTCCAGCTGCTTCAGCTCCTGATAGTTCTCCACCGACGACTGCTCCGCCGCCGTCCAGGTCGCCTCCGGTTTCACGAGCAGCGACGCCGAGATTTTATAGGAAACCAGATTACCAAACCCCACCGTCACCACGACCGACGCCGCGATCTGAAACACCGCGTAGAAACGCGCGAGCGCCCGGCTTCCCAGCCGGTCTTCAAACAAATCGGCGACGGTCACCAAACGCACCCGCCGGAACCAAAGATTCATAAACCAATAATACGGGTTCATGAACAAGGTCTGCAGCGACAGCCACACCCCGGAGACCCCTTGTTGATACACCAGACTCGCCGTCGACACCGCTCCGTTGGCGTCGGTCGCATTGCCGAAATTCAGAAAGAACTGGTAGAGCTTACCCAGACTGCGGCCGGCCAGGAAAAAGCCTTCCTCGTTCGACGAACCACCCTTCGAAACGCGATGCCCCAGGTAGGTCACAACCGCGAGGTACGCGGCGACAACCAGGATATCAATCACGTGCAAACTGCCGATAGTCATGGGAGGGAAAGCGAACGGGGAACGAACCAAAAGCGGCGCAACCCTACGATCGCCTCCCGGAGCGGCGAGCAGCTATTTCGCGCACCGACCCAATCCTCGGTCCCCAGCCACCCTCGAATCCAGTTGCTGCGCGAGCCCCGGAATGAGGCCGTTCACCCTCGGTCCCGCCCCCAAACCCTCTCTCGCTCTCGTGTATAAAACGATTGCATCCGCGCGCGCCAAAGCGAGTCTGCCGGACAGTCCGCTATGTCTGCCTCTGCCCCTACCCTGCGTTCTCTGGCGAAACTTCTCGGCTTGTCGCGCACGACCATCTCCGACGCGCTCCGCGGTTCTTCCCGCGTCGATCCCAACACCGCGGCGCGCGTCAAGAAGGCCGCTGATGAGGTCGGTTACCGGCGCAATCCGCTCGCGGGCGCGCTCATGTCGGAACTGCGGCGTTCCCGCGGCGGCACCTTTCGCGGGGTGCTGGCGGCCGTTGACTTCAACGAGCCCGATCGCCCGGAACCGTCCACCCGTTACC
>CAYVDZ010000116.1:0-2882 GCA_964450575.1 uncultured Opitutus sp. | reverse complement strand
TTACCATCGCGAATTGGTCATCGGAGCCGAAACCCGCGCGACCGAGCTGGGCTTCAAGGTGGAGAAGTTCTTCGTCGGCCATGCGGGTGTTTCCGTCCAGCGGCTCGACTCGATCCTGCAGTCCCGCGGCTTGCACGGCGTGATTCTATTGCCGGCGTGGGACGAGCCCGATCTCTCCAATCTCGACTGGTCGCGTTTCACCGGTATTTATACTGACTATATCATTGAGCGACCCGCGCTGCACTCGGTTTGCCCCGATCATTACCGCTCGCTGTTGTCAGCTCTCCAGCGCCTGCCGAAGCTCGGCTATAAACGACCGGGCTTGTTTCTTCGCCAACACCAGGATGAACGCCTGCAATATCGCTGGGGCGCAGCGTTTCGTGCGTTTCAAGAAACGCATCCCGCGTTGGCGCCCATTCCGCCCTTGGTGCCGGAGACGCTCACGAAATCCGAGTTCATCACATGGTTTAAGAAATATGATCCGGACGTCGTCGTGGGCCACAGCACGGATGCCATCGCCTGGATGGAGGAATGCGGAGCGCAGCTGCCCAAAACGCACGGATTTCTGTGTCTGAATCTCCACATGAAAGGCCGGGACTGCGCCGGCCTCGACCTCCAGCCCCGCACCCTGGGCGCTCGCGCGACGGAGCTGCTGATCGCCCAACTCCAGCGCAACGAAACCGGCATCCCGGAGTGGCCGTTGACCACCACGATCGCCGCCCGCTGGACCGACGGGCCGACTCTGCGCACCGCGGCGAGCGCTATCGCATGAGCCCTGCCGGAATGAGCGGAAGGCACCTACCTCGTTGGCGTGGGCGGACAAAAGCCCCGGGAGCCGAATTGACGACCATCGGCGCCTCCTGAGCCATCGGACGCGTTGAAACAAGGCGCTTGATCCGGCGGCGGGGCTCGTGCGAAGGTGTCCTTTCACACGACCCGCCCGGGTGGTGGAATGGCAGACACGACGGTCTTAGAAGCCGTTGCCGTAAGGTGTGCAGGTTCGAGTCCTGTCCCGGGCACCAGCAAGCACTTACGGCATTATCTGGTGTTTGACTAAGTCCTCCGTTGACAATGAAATTGACAGATACAGCCGGAAATGGTTGGTTTCGCCATGAGAACCACCAAGCCGCACGTGAAACGCTGGAACTGGGGCGGGCCGGATACGAAGTGGGTAGTGGACGGGCTGCGCGACGAAGACGGTAAGCGCAAACGGAAGTTCTTTCCGTCGCGCGATGCGGCCAATGAGTGGCTAGCCCGACGCCGCCCTGAAATGCAGAGCCAAGGTCGGGCTGCGATGGCCATGAGCGATCGACAACGGGTCGACGCCGTACGTGCGATTGCAATTCTTGAACCCTTCGGCACGACCCTGACAGCCGCTGCGGAGGCTTTCGCCGAACGGGCCCAACTTCTGTCGCGTACCGTTACATTTGAGGCGCTGCGAACCGAGGTCGTGGCGGTGAAGAAGGCGGATCGAAAATCGCCGCGGTATGTGCTGGACGTGAAGAATCGGCTGGAGCGGGTGGGTGAGCTCTTCGATGATAGAATGGTTGCCGCGATCGAGCCCCGGGAACTCGACGACTGGCTGCGAGGCTTAAAGCTGTCACCCGTCAGTCGCGCGAATTTCCGCAAGGTTCTGCGCACGACATTCGAGTATGGCGTTTCTCGCGGGTATTGCCGTGAGAACCCCGTGCTCCGCACGGCCGAGGTGAAGACCGACGTGGCCGTACCAGGTATCCTCACGCCAACGGAAATCGCCGCGCTACTCCGGGCCGCGGATCCAAGAATCGTGCCAGCGATTGCGATTGGTGCGTTTGCCGGGTTGCGTGATGCCGAGATCGGACGGCTTACATGGGACCGGATAGATTTTGCCAGTGGATACATCAAACTGGACGCCGCCATCGCGAAGACATCGAGCCGAAGACTCGTACCGATCGCGGATAACTTACGAGCTTGGCTCACACCTTACGCGCAGAAGTCCGGTGCCGTCCGTGGCGCCGAAACTGTGGCGTATCCGCTCTACGGCAAAGCTCGCGCTGTTGCGGCTGCAACCCTGACGGAAGGAGGCGAAACCGCGCCGAACCTGCGCGTGTGGCCGCATAACGCACTCAGGCATTCAGCTGTGTCTTACCGGATGGCGCTGATCACAAACGCAGCGCAGGTCGCGGAGGAATGCGGTCACAGTGTGCAGGTGATGAAAACGCACTACCGTGAACTCGTGACGAAAGCGGAGGCCGAAGCTTGGTTTTCTGTGACGCCTCAGTCCTCTGTGGCGAATCAGGAGGTCGCGGCGTTGTCGGGTGAAGTGGTGCCATTCACAACGGGCGCAAATGTGCCCACACCTACGAGCTCAACCGCCACGGACCTGATCGAAGAACGAGAGGGTCGGATGCAACAATGCAACCGGCCGGCGGCTTCCTAATCACATCGGTAAACCGTACGGCGAAGCCCCAAGAACATCCGAACAACGCCAGGACGCGCCGCCGGCCGGAGATGCCAGGCGTGCTGCGCAAAGAAAATCTCTGTGTTCGTTTGCCACCGCGGGTCATTGCTGATCCGAAGAGTCGCGTCGCATCTTATGGTGCGGATGCTCGGGGCGTGGCGAGATCCTCCGTGTTGCTCGAAGTAGAACCCGCAGTTGAGAGCACCAGCCCCCAGCGACCTCCCTCTGTAAACGGACGCAGAGGAGGTGAAGCCGGATCCGGGCGCGTATCGGCCTGCGCAAGAGCCAACGGCTCCGACTCACCAGACGAAGCTCGCCTAGGATGACGACGAAGACCTTCTGTTCTGATCTCCATCGTTCCTCAGTCAGGCCGTATCCACGCCCTGCCAGGGGGTATCCCCCCCTTTTTTGCGCTCCCGTAGCGGGCGGGAGTGGCGTCGAG
>CAYVDZ010000115.1:0-10748 GCA_964450575.1 uncultured Opitutus sp. | reverse complement strand
CCCCCGACCTCGACGACGGCATCAAAGTAAATCTCGCCCCTCTCGCCCGCACCAAGCTCCTCCGCATCAACCTCAAACTCGGTGCGGTGGAGAGCGACGAGTAATTTATCGAATGTCGAAGATCATCAAAGACAGCACTCTGGTCGGTCGCCAAGGCGTGGCGCTGGTCGAGATCATCGTTTCTAAGATGAAGCATGTCTGGAATCCCACCACTGTGGACTCGGGCATCGATGGAGTAATCGAATTTCGTGACCCCCAAACCGGGGCAATGACCAACACGATTGTCCAAGTCCAGATAAAGACCGGTGACTCATATTTTAGAGCAGAAACCGACCAGGAATTCACATTCTACGCCGACCCGGAGGATCTTGAACATTGGCAGGGATCGAACACGCCGGTGATTCTTATTCTATGCCGCCCAGATCGCGACATCTACTGGATAGATGTGAAGCGAGAAGACGGTATAGATCGCGGCGGCAAGAAGGCCAAGATTCGATTTCTTAAATCTGCCTCGCAATTCACCATCGAGTGCGAGCCTCAGCTCCGATCCTTGGCGATTACCAAACCCTGGGGGTTTCATCTCCAGCCCAAAACCAAGAAGGAGGTGCTGACGCTGAACTTTATGCCCGTCACCTTCCCGGTTAATCGACTCTACATCGCTGAAACCGATGCGAGAAAGCCGAGGCAGGTGGTGGACGCCGTCCTTGATGCGGGAGGAAAGCGTTGGGATATAGACAACTTTGTTCTGGGTAATGAAAAGATCTATGCCTTGGCCAACTTGCGTGACCCTATTTTCTCCCGAGCATGCGACCAAGCGACGATAGAATCCACCAACCTCACTGAGTGGCTGGATGAAGAGCCTGCGCTTGGTCGTAGTCTTATGCACGGCATGCTGGAGAGCATCTGCTACAATCACTTTGTCGCATGGCGCGGGAGGGAAGAGGTTTTCTTTTTTGAGCCGACAGAAAATGGAGAGCCGAAGACATTTCGCGTAGAGGCCAAGCGCCTGAGCTACCAAACGGTTTACAAGCAATACTTATCTAAAAAAGTGCCGGGGAAAATAAGTTATCACAGGCACCAAGCCTTCGAATTTCAGCTTCAGCAATTCGATGCCAAATGGCATCTCGCTATCACGCCGACCTACATTTTCACGAGCGATGGGTGGAAAACCCATCCTTACCACGAGGACTACTTAAAGAAAATTAACGAAATCGAAGGTCCGCCCGCTATATTTAGCCGCCTCAAACTGTGGGCATCGGTGTTACAGCCGATTCAAGATCTATGTGCTTCAAACTATCCGCATATGGCGCTTGGTCCTCCCCTGAAATTCGAGCTGGAGCGCGGCATCGATGATAAAAGCTGGAAACCAACCGCGCCGGATGATGATGACGATTCTGCACCAAGCGAAACCGCCGAACTGGGGCTAGAAATATGAAAATCGATTTCATTGAAGAGCCCCTGCTGGAATTCGGCTTCGACCGTCACGTGGACATTCGTTATGGAATCCAGAACCTTAACCCGTTTGATTATAAGGACAGCAAACGTCCTGCGTCGATCCGCGTCGGCTTCGTGGGAACTCAGCAGTCCATGACAGGAGCGTGCTCATGGATGGAAAGTTGCCGCAACCCCATCGTTGGCAAGGAAAGCCGAAAGACCAATCTTTTCCCCTCCTTTCCCGGCTTCACACCAGATTCCAGCTTTCGCGCAACCTTTGTGACGGATGCCACAATCTGGTCCGCTATCCACCCCGGTGAGTTCGAGAAACTTAAATCCAATACTTCCTATAACGCACGGATTGCCGCAGCCGTAGAGTTGTTCGTCGAGCGAATTGGCGATTTACGCGAAAAGCGAGTGGACGTGGTCGTTTGTGCCATGCCGCTGGAGCTAATAGCGCTGATGGCGGAAGCCGGAGCCAAGGATTCCTCCGAAGGCACTGTAAATTTGGATGACGAAGATGCCGTAAAGGACACTTCTAAGCACGATTTTCACGACCTACTCAAAGCCCGTTCCATGCTAACAGGCGTTCCCATTCAAGTCATACGCCCAGGCACGTGGGATGAGAAAAACAAGCGGAAGGAATTGGACGAGCAAAGCAAAGGCCGGAAACTACAAGATCCAGCCACAAGGGCATGGAATTATTTTACCGCGCTATACTACAAAGCGGGAGGCATACCGTGGCGACTCACTCGGAGTGAGTCCGACATCTCCACATGTTTCGTCGGGATTTCATTCTATTACTCCCTAGAGAAGGATAAACTGCTTACAAGCATAGCTCAGGTATTTAATGAACGCGGAGCCGGAGTGATCGTGCGCGGAAAGAATGCTAGTCGCTCAAAAACCGACCTGCAGATCCACTTGGATTACGACTCAGCCAAGGATCTATTGTTAAATGCACTGAAGCGCTATAAACGAGAGCACCATAATTTGCCGGGCCGAGTGGTTCTCCACAAAACATCTGGTTTTGCTGAAAACTAAGTAAGCGGCTTTATCGCCGCATTGAATGACCTGGATATCGACGCCTACGACTTCATCTACATAAGTTCTTCTTTCAATCGGCTCTATCGGTCAAATTACTATCCCCCTCTACGCGGAACCTACCTTGAACTGGATACCACCACGGCGCTCCTCTATACTCGGGGTTCTGTTCCGTTCTACGAGGAGTATCCTGGAATGTATGTGCCAAAGACGCTCATGATAAAGCATGAGCGATCATGGGCCGATCTGAAGGATGTCGCCGGGGAAATCATAGCTCTCACCAAGATGAACTGGAATAACACCCAGTTCGACAATCTTAACCCCATTACGATCCGCGCATCCCGTCAGGTCGGGTCCATCCTAAAATACACTAGACCACAGGACCAGATCGAACACCTCTACAAGTTCTTCATGTAATTTTTGTTCATGCTCGCCTCCGCATTTATTTCCCAAATTCAGCAACGCTTCTCCCACGAGAAGCGGGCGCGGGTCTGTGTGTGGTTCGATCCCCAGGAGGAGTTTCGCCGATTGCTGCCAATATTTCAGGTCCAGCTCGCCAAGGGCGAGCCGCCGACTTTTCATCTGCTGGCCTACGATCCGAAAGCGAAGCACGGGCAACTTTGGCTCAAACACCAGGTGTGGCTACTGGGCCAAGCCAATCCGCAAGCGAGGTTCGTGCTCTACCTGCAGTTGGCTGAGGAGCGCTGGCATGGTCCGGACGAACGCGGCAAGCATCACCTCGAACTCCTCACGGAATACCGAATCACCGGCACCGATTGGAAAGTCGGCGGCAAGCGTCCGACTTTGTTCAGTTTTCTCAAATCCGCCGGAGCCGCCTTGCCCAGCGACCAAGCCGAGCAACGCAAGCTGGCCGATGGCGGGCCGGATTCTCTTCTCGCCAAATTCGCTGCGAAGTTCGCCACCAAACCCGCTCTTTTCTGGGAAGAATCCCTGACCGCTGAGCTGGCCCAAAGCCGCGTAGTGGGCGACGTGGATCAAAAACTTTTGGATCTCGCGGTGGAACCGGAGACGGAATGGGCCGCGCTCCGCGACAAAGGGGTGCTCGATGAATTTCTCGCGGCCGTAGCCGAAGAGTTGGGCGAAACGCCGCAAACCGACAACCCGGTATTGTGGGTGAAATCGTTGGTCGAACGTCTCGCCCTTACCGAGGCGTTTGTTGGTTACGGCGAGGCTGCCGATTTTCCCTTCGGCGAACGCCTGCCGCCCGCGCGCTTTCGCGAAGCCCACGTCGCTTTGCTCCGCCGCTGGCTACGCGATGCCAACTGCCGGCCGGCCTGGGATCGTTTGATCGCCGAGGTCGAACAGCACCATGATTTGACGGCGTGGGCCAAGGGGAAGACCGGGGCCGCCTACGGCTTCCCTCACCTCGTCAGCCTGCGCTGGCAGGATGCGGTCAAATCCTTCGTCTTTGCCGCCACCAAACCGGAAGCGTTTACAGACTATGTCGCCGAGGAGGCTCCTGCGCTTCAGCGCGAGGCTGAATACGCCCGTGCCGGTGGCTTGCCCGAGTGCGATTGGGATCACCTACTCGGCGTTACCCGTTTCGTCGAATCCTGCCGCAAGCTGCAAAAGCTCGTTCCCGAAGCGGGCTCCGCCGGGGAGTGCGTGCGCCTCTTCACGGATTTCGCCGAGGCGGTGGACGGCCAGCATCTCCGCCTCAAAGGCCAAGCCGCCGAACTCAACCTGACCGAAATCGGCCAGCTCCTCGACCGCACCTACGGCGCGACCGTCAACGAGCTGAATCTGCGTTTCTTTGGGTTCTATATGGCGTCGGACTCCGCCGATCTTCCGGGACTGCCATTCGTCACGGCTCACCTCGACACTCATCTCTGGCCCGGCCAAAGCCGGCGCGCAATCGTTATCGTGGACGCGTTGCGTTACGACGTCGCCCACCAGCTCAAAGCCACACTCACCGGCTACCAAGTCAGCATCGAGCCGCTTCGCGCGATGCTGCCCACGCGCACTCCCGTTGGGATGAGTGCTCTACTGCCGGCGAAGTTTACTCCGACTGCGCTCAAGACGACCGGTGGCGAACTGCATCCGATCTATCATGACGCCGATCTCTCTGTCCGAGAAAACCGTCTGGCCTTGCTCAAGGAATTTGGTGCTGAAACTCGCGACATTACCGAAATTGAAAACAGCAAGAAGCCGGGCAAGCTGCCGACACTTCTAGTCGTTTTCGGACACGAGGAATTGGATTCAATGGGTCACGGCGCCGGAGAAACACTGATCCGTCACGTGCAGAAGGAACTGGAGCGCCTCGCCCGCGTGGTGCGCAAACTCCACCAATGGGGCTATCCCGAGGTCCACTTGGTGACCGACCACGGTTTTGTCCTTTTGGATGAAGAATACCTCCCTCCGCCGGTGCCGATAAACAAGGAGTGGTGCTCCGTCTTTAAGGAGCGTTTTGCGATTGTCCCAGCCTCCGCCGACCTCCCGCTCAAGACCAAGCCATTCGCTTGGGACGCCACCGTGCGCGTCGCGCTTCCGCCAGGCCTCGCTTACTTCAAGGCCGAGAAATCATTTAGTCACGGCGGCGCAGCGTTGCAGGAGCTGGTGATCCCGCACCTCGTTTCTCGGCACCAGAGCAAACAGCAGAAGATCGGCGTCGAAATTCTGATCGCCGGTGCCGGCCTCAACCTCACTTCTGCGGCGGTTAAAATCGTCGTGCGTCCGCTGACCGTAGGCGAGGGTGGCGAAATAGCCGCAATGGTGGCCTTGCCGCGCAATCTGGAGGTAAATGTCGTCCGCATAGTTGGCGCTACCACCAGCTCTATCCTTCCTCGTGGTGAGACCAAAAAGGTCACGCTCAAAGCAGGAACTGAAGCGCCGCTTACGTTGTTTTTCGATTCCAAGTTTAACTTCAAACAGGGCGACACACTTCGCTTGGAAATCCGCGACGCCGACACCGGCGAGCAATTTCCAGGACCGGAGGGAATCACCCTCCACGTCGCCCGCGACCTCTGAACCCATCTGACCATCATGCACGACGCTCCCATCGAACTCGATGCCCTCGACCACCTCGCGACCGAGGCCTTCCCCGGTATGGTTGTCCGCAAAGACTTGCTCCGTCGCATGCGTTCCTCGTTTGGAGTGCCGGCCTTCGTGATCGAATTTCTGCTCGGAAAATACTGCGCCTCGACGGATGACGCGGCGATCAACGGGGGCTTGGAGTTCGTGCGTGAAACCCTCGCCTCAAAATACGTGAAGCCGGATGAGCGGGAATCGGTGAAGTCTGCGATCAAGCAGAACTCCACCTACGAGATCATCGACAAGGTCGCGGTGAAGTTGGTCGAGACGCACGACAAGTATTGGGCGAGTCTCTCCAACCTGAACCTCGACTACATCAACATCGATGATCGCTTGGTGAAAGAGCATGAGCGGCTGTTGATGGGCGGCGTTTGGGCCGAGATCACTCTCCGCTACGACGATACCTATATTTTCAAGGGACAGAATCGCCCGTTTTTCATCGAGGCCATTCGCCCGATTCAACTTTCCAACCGCAACATGGACGGCTTCCGCGCGGCGCGAAAGCGTTTCTCGCGGGACCAATGGCTCGACCTGCTGATGCGGTCGATGGGGTATGAGCCAAACCATCCCTACTACACGCGACGTCGAAAGCTGCACCTCATGCTGCGCCTCGTGCCGTTTGTGGAACGGAACTATAACTCTGTGGAGTTGGGGCCGCGTGGCACGGGCAAGAGCTTCGTTTACCAGCAAATGAGTCCCTACTGTCACCTCGTCTCCGGTGGTCAGACGACGACAGCACAGATGTTCGTCAATCTCGCCAGTGGACAACGAGGCCTTGTGTGCCTGTGGGATGTGGTCGCTTTCGACGAGGCTGCGGGAATCAACTTCTCCGACAAGAGCGGCATCAACATTATGAAAGGCTACATGGAGGACGGGGCCTTCAGCCGAGGCCGCGACATCATCAACGCCGAAGGCTCAATCGTGTTTGTCGGCAACATCGACGGTGAAATCGCGACGATCATTCGCACCTCACACCTGTTTTATCCGATGCCGAAGGAGATGGATACGGCCTTCTACGACCGCATCCACGCCTACATCCCCGGCTGGGAATTTCAGAAAACGCACGACGACGCCTATACGAATCACTTCGGCCTCGTTACCGACTACCTCGCCGAAATTTTCCGCGAGGTTCGCAAGTCGAGCTACACGGACTACGCGGAGCGCCATTTCAAATTCGGCAGCCATCTCGGCGGTCGCGACCAAAAGGCCGTCCGCAAGATCGTGTCCGGTCTCATCAAACTCATTCATCCTGACGGCGAAGTCACCAAACAGGAGATGGCCGAATACGTCGAATATGCACTGGAGATGCGCCGTCGCGTAAAAGAACAGCTCAAGAAAATGGGCGGCCTCGAATACTGGAACACGAGCTTCTCCTATATCGACCGGGAAAGCGGTCAGGAAACTTTCGTGGGTGTGCCCGAATCAGGTGGCGGCAGCCTGATCCCCGAAGGCCAGCAAGCGCCGGGCAGCGTTTATACCATCGGCAGCGATGCCAGCGACAACCGCCTCGCCTTGTTCTTGCTCCAAGCACAATCGAATCCCGGTTCCGGCCGTATCATTCCGCTGGGCAATCTTTCCAAGGGAATGAAGGAGGCGATAAAAACTGCCGATGCCTATTTACGCGCAAACCTCAAGAATCTGGGAATAACCAAGGACATCGACAGCTACGACTTCAGCCTTCAGGCGATCAATCTGAATCAAGCAAAGGAAGGAAGCGAAACGGCGGTGGCATTTTTCATCTCTCTCGTTTCGTCCATGCTCGAAAAATCAGTCTTGGAGCGCACGGTCGTGCTCGGAGAAATGAGCGTTCAAGGACTTTTGCTAAAAGTGAACGCCCTGCCAGAACGTATGCAGCTCGCCGTGGAGGCGGGCGCGAAACGCATTCTCATCCCGAGCGAAAACAAGCGCGATCTGGCCGACGTGCCGGATGCCATCCTCACGGCGATCCAGTGGCAGTTCTACGACTCGCCAACCAAAGCGGCCACGATGGCGATGGGGCTGATGTAGTCCCCTGGGAGAAGATAACCCCATCGATCAAGTGTCACAGACATCTCGAACACACCTTTTTATCAGCTACGCGGTTCAAGACTCAGCGTTAGCGAGTTGGCTCGCTCGCAAGCTGAGTCTCGCGGGCTATGCCGTGTGGTTCGATAGAATGAAGCTTCTAGGCGGCGAGCCATGGCCTCAAGATATCGACGTTGCGATAAAGGAACGCAGTTTTCGGATGTTGGCGATCCTGTCCGAGAACTCGATCAAAAAGCCCAATCCGAGCAAGGAGCGGGCACTTGCGCTTCAAATTTCAAAGGACGACAACATCCCCGATTTCCTTATCCCGCTGAAGGCGGATGGAGTGAAGCTGGACTGGCTAATGACCGATCTAAGCTACCTACCATTTAACCGAGGGTGGGCCGATGGTTGGAGGCAACTTCTTAAAAAGCTGGTTTCTATCCACGCGCCAAAAACGATTCCTGCTGGGAGCAATCTTGCGGCACAAACTTTCGATGCCGGAGCGGGACTATTGACTAACACGCCGGAGGAAATCGTCACAAACACACTCCTCATAAAAAGCGTCCCCGAGGTTCTGACATTCTTTGAATTCACGAGAGAGCCGTCGAAAGACGAGGACAAGCGGATGCAATACAACTGGGGTTGTTACCGCGTGCCCAATGGCTACCTGGCGTTCGGCCCTCCACCAGCCGATTTTAATGAAATGGTCCGTCAGACCAAAACAGCGTTCACGTGGCGGGATGCCACTCAATACGAAGGCATCGATGTAGCCAATATCGTCAGGCACATCATCGAGCAAACACTCGAAACTCGTCTGAAATATTCCAAGTGCCACTCCCACCCCAAGAATCATCGGCTTTTCTATTTAAGGTCGTCATGGAGTCCGGACGCAAAGATTCATTATATCGGTCGCACTGGCAAAAAGACCTATAAACGCATCGAGGGCCGCGCACGAATTTGGAAGCAAGGCGTTCCCAAGGAGGTGAAACATTTCTTCGGATTTGAGCTGAAGCGATGGCGACTCAACGATGAGACAGTCGCGTTTCAAATACGGCCGACGCTCGTTTTCGCAGAACCCTCTGGGCAACTGATTTTGGATGCTCGAGTCGGCTCACTTCGCAGAAGGCTAACCAAAATGTGGTATAACGCCGAATGGGTTAACCGTCTTTTGGCTGCAACCCAGGTGGTAGCCAGCGCAGCGCCGGTGCCAGGAGACGGATTGATGCTCGAAGCGACAACGCTTAAGATTCAGGCGCCGATGGGAATCAAAGAAGAGTTACTAGTAGTTGACCCAGCGGAAGACGAGCTTGCAGAGGATGCCGTGCCCGACCTTCCCGAAGAAGACGCCGAGACTGAAAAATCGAAAGAGGCCGATGAATCCGCTTAAGATATTCGTCGAGCCCCGGCTAGAGTTTGCGAACGGCCAACTCTTGGAGCACCCACGCGATGGCCTGACGCTTTTTGGCCCAGTTGACTCAACTGGAATCGATAAACCCAAACGTATTCGCTTCGGGCTCATCGGAAGCACGCTGGGAATCAGTCTCTTCAATGCTTTCGCCGAAAAATTTCGCCGCGAGATTACAACCACGGAGGGTAAGGAAGAAATTTGGCCAAGCTATCCCGGTTTCGAGGAAGCATTCCACGCGGTGTGGCCGGAAGGTCCAACAGTCGAAGAACAAATTGATCAAGCAGCACTAGTGAAAGCCGCTGAGCTGCCCGATTCCCATGAACGAGTTTTTGCGGTGACCGACCTTTATCTGGGTGCGATCAAGCGAGCCAAACGGCGCGATGAAATATGCGATGTCTTCGTTTGTGTCGTCCCTGAAATCGTCTTCAAAAACTGCCGTCCTTTATCAAAGGTCCAAGGCGCCGGTCGCAAACCCACGAGCAAAGAAATGACGCTGCGGTTGCAGACTGAAGACATGTTCGGCGGCTACCAATCTGAACAATACGACTATTCTTTAGATTTCCGACGCCAAATCAAAGCCCGCGTGATGGAGTTCGATGTGCCGATTCAGATTATCCGGGATTCCACACTTCTATTAACCGAACCTGAAAAGGGCCAGCGCCAGCTGACTCCCATTTCTGATCGGGCATGGAACTTAGCAACGACACTCTACTATAAAACTGGCGGAAAACCTTGGAAACTGAGTGGAACCCGCGAAGGCGTCTGCTACGTCGGCGTAGCGTTCAAAAAAACGGAGGACAACAAATCCGCCTGCTGCGCAGCCCAAATGTTTCTCAACGACGGTGACGGCGTGGTGTTTCTCGGGGATGAGGGACGTTGGTTTTCTGAAAAGACGGGAGAATGCCACCTATCCCGAGAAGCCGCCAAAAAACTTCTAACCGGAATTTTGAAAACCTACTCTGACCAAGGAGGAAAACCCTTGAAGGAAGTGTTCCTACATTGCCGGTCATCGCTGAATACTGAAGAATATCTAGGCTATTTGGACGCGTGCCCGAAAGACGTAAAACTCGTAGGGATTCGCGTTGCACCAGACCGCTCAGGAATGCGGCTATATCGACTCGGCACACGTCCCGTGCTCCGTGGGAGTTTTTGGCAGACGTCGGAGAAGACTGGCTACCTTTGGGGAAGCGGTTTCAAACCCCGTCTTCGAACGTATGATGGCGCTGAGGTCCCTGTACCCCTGGCAATATCGATCGAACACGGATCCGCATCGCTCGAACAAGTAGCCCAGGACATTCTCGGTCTCACGAAGCTGAACTACAATGCCTCAAAGCTCGGCGAGTTCCAGCCTGTCACCATCAGATTTTCGGAAGAAGTGGGCGAAATCTTGGTCACCAATCGCAAGGTCGGTAAGAGGCATCCGAATTTTAAGTATTATATTTAGCGGTGACTGAATATCGGGAAAGGATTTTCCTCTCGGCCGAGTCAGCCGCTTCGCCCTTGCGCAGGGATCGCTAACGCGCTGCCATAAGTGTATGGCATCACGCTCCGAGCGCCGCGAAGCGGCACGCCTGGAGGCCGGCATAAAGCTGGCCGTTTTTGGCGTCGCCGCTTTGGCGTTCCTCGTCGGCGGGGTCTCAGGGTTTGCCGGTGCCCTTATTGCACTCGTCTTTCTGGCTGTCGTCGTTGCCGTGGCCGGGCTGGCGGGATTTCTGATTTTGAAGAGCAGGCTCGTCGCCAGGAAGAAAGTCGGGTTGCTCCGTGTAGCTTCGGCAAGCGTGCGTAACTCAACGGCGTGGTTCTGCTA
>CAYVDZ010000114.1:0-10814 GCA_964450575.1 uncultured Opitutus sp. | reverse complement strand
TTGGTGCCAATGAACGAGGTGAGTTTATCGACGAGCGAGGAGATGCGATCGGTATCATGCTGCTCGAGCCCGATGGCGGAACCGTAGAACGCAAGAATCGTCGCCTCCTGGAATTTCCGCGCGATCTCCTCCCGGACGAAAAAGCCGTGGCTCTTTTTATACGTGTGGAGGTACAAATCCTTCGTCAGCTCGTCGTACCAGTAGACCTGCAATCCGATGGCATCGAAAGTATCGAGCCGGGAGTGAGCGTTGCTCGAAAAAAAGTATCCATGTTCCCGTGACGCCTTGCGAAAGATGATGCGGCGCAACTTCAAGTCGCTCATCCGGGTAATCAACTCGATCTGCTCGAGTAGCGACGGAAAGTAATCGAGGATCAGCGTGTCCGCAGTCTCGGGCGCGGCGTCCAAGGCCTGAATCATGGTGCGATGCCCGCAGGCTCCCGCCCCGGCCCCCACCACCCGCTTCAGGTCGTCCCCGGCCTTTAAGAACAACGCCAGGTTCTCCGTGGTGGCGCTTTGGCCCTTGACGCTGATCTTGGTCCGGGGCCGCGGTTCACCGTTTTGCGCCGGTGGGTTTTCGTCGAGGCATTGATACAGTTCGGTGGCGGTGGCGAGGAGCCGCGTGCGCCGTTTGGCCAGCGTCTTGAACTCGGGATCGCTCGCTTCCGGAGCACGGAACACCTCCACCGAGACCATGGGATTTACCACGGGCTGATCGCCGGTGTTGTAGATCTCGAGCATGACGTTCGTGCCGAACGTCTTGATGGGATCGAGCAGGACCGCGCTGGTGTGAATGCCGAAATGCCCCTCGCCCTGATTCAGTACCACAAAGTGCTCCTTCAAGTACATCGAGCAGCTGGTGAGGATGCCGGAGTGCGGCGGAATCGTAAGGGGTGCGGCCTCGTGGCGGATCTGCACGCGATCCAGAAAACCACGGCCGGCATGGCCGCTGATGACCCGCTCAAAATCCGCGCGATGCAACCGCTGGCTTAACGTGTAGCTAAGCTGATGCGGCGTGAGAAACACCCGCCCCAGCGAATCGATGCTGATCGTGTTGGGCAGCTTGATCTTGTTTTCCTTCAGGGCGCTCCAGATCTCAGCGGTCGAGAGCTTGGCGGCGGCCGGCGCATAAAACAGCCGACCGACGGGCGAACCGACGCGCATGAGCTTTTTCCAATAGGGTGCGTTCGGGAAACTATCGTCGAAGAGAAAGGCGTCCGCCGTCAGTTCCAACCGGTTCCCCTCCACCCGCGGTGCACCCTGGATCGACATTTCCAAACCGATCCGGGCCATCGAGCTGCGTTCGCTGAACTGCAACAGGGCCACGTTGGCCTTGAGAAATTCGAACTCCGCCGGATTTCGCGGCCAGAACGCGAGCGCCAGCGTCACGGTGCGCTCGTCCTTGTTCTTCACCGAGAGGATCTGGCCATCCTGGCTCGTCCAAAATTGGTCAGCGTTCATGGGCAATTGGTGAGGTCATGGGGAATTACGCCGTCGATACAAGCGAGATGCAGCGGGGAGAACGGGATTGCCAACCTTCCGGTCGAATGGCCTGCTGGAAACTTTTACGGCACAAAGCCTGTGCCGCCGTGACCTTACCCACTCCAAAAATCCACGCATGAAATCGAAGTACATTGCCACGCTTAGCCTGCTCGCGCTCGGTCTTACCACCGTGCGGGCTCAAGAGGTGAAGCTCAATATTCCCGGCCAAGCTCCCGCGCCAGCTGCCGGCCAACCCGCCGCTCCGTCGTTTACTGAATCGCAGCTGATCGAGGAGTTCGGTTGGTTCATCGGCAAACGGGTCGGTCTAGGCGAACTCGCGTTTACGGCGACGGAGCTGGACTCCTTGATCAAGGGCATGCGCGCCGCTGCCACCGGCCAGGAATCCCCTTATGAGCTCGAGAAAATCGGGCCGGCCATGGATGAGTTCATGCAGAAAAAACAGGCGGCTTATCTTTCGAAATTGAAGGAAAAAAACTCCGCGGAGAATACAACGTTCTTCACCAAGTTGAAGGAAAACAAGGCCATCGTCGCACTGCCCAGTGGCCTGAATTATGAAATCGTCTCGCAAGGCGCCGGCGCAACGCCCACGCCCGCTCAGACGGTGAAGGTACACTACACCGGCACGCTCGTGGACGGCACCGTATTCGATAGTTCGGTACAACGCGGCGAACCCGCTGAGTTCCAACTCGACCAGGTCATTCCCGGCTGGACCGAGGGTCTGCAAAAGCTGAGCAAGGGCGGCAAGATCAAGCTCTACGTTCCACCCCAACTCGCCTATGGCGATGACGGACGCCCCGGAATTCCTCCCGGTTCGACGCTGATCTTCGACGTCGAACTTCTCGACATTAAGGACGCGCCCTCCCCTGCCCCATCCGCCGCTCCAGCGGCCCCGCAGCCGTAAGCGATACGGCATACCTTTCAAAGGCGGGTCTTCGACCCGCTTTTTTGTGTCCGGATGGAATCGGTCGTCCGAGTCCCGGATTTGCCTTGGGCAAATCGCCCTAACCGATGTCCACCAACGCCGCTCGTACATCGTCGAGCAAGGCCGCCACGTCGGCTGCCTGCGTTTCCCACGAACACATCAAGCGATAGCCGTGTTCGCCGACAAACTTATAGAAATGCCAACCCCGTGCCTCGAGCTGCGCATACACCATCGGGGCGAGTTCCACAAAGACTCCATTCGCCTCTGTCGGGGATACGAGTTTGCACCCCAGCGCGCGCAATCCCGCGGAAAGCGCGAGCGCTTGCCGGTTCGCGTGCGCCCCGTGACGCAGCCATGCGCCATCGCGCAACACCGCCGCCCATTGCGCACTCGCGAACCTCATCTTCGACGCCAGTTGCCCGGACTGCTTCACGCGATATTCGAACTCGCGCGCCCGCTCGCGATTGAAAAACACGACCGCTTCCGTGCTCAGCAGGCCGTTCTTCGTCCCACCGAAGCACAGCACGTCCACCCCTGCCCGCCACGTGATATCTGCCGGCGAAAAACCCTGGTCACGGACCGCCGCCGCGGCATTGGCAAACCGCGCGCCGTCCACGTGTACCGCGAGACCATGCTCATCAGCAAACGCACTGAGCGCCCGCATTTCATCCGGCGAATACACCGTGCCGAGTTCGGTCGATTGCGTCAGCGAGAGCGCCCTGATTTTCGGGAAGTGTACCCCGTGGCCGCGACGCATCACCGGCTCGAGCGCCGCCGGTGATAACTTCGCACCCTCACCGGCAACCGGCAGCAGTTTACTCCCTCCCGTAAAGAATTCCGGCGCGCCACATTCGTCGGTCTCGATGTGGGACCGTTCGTGACAAACCACCGCATGATGCCGCTGACACAAAGCCGTCAGAGTGAGGGCGTTCGCTGCGGTGCCGTTGAACACGAAAAACACCTCGCAGGCTGTCTCAAAAACATCGTTGAACAAACGCCGGGCCTCGTGCGTGGAAGCGTCATCACCATAACTCGGTACCTGTCCCGCGTTCGCTGCGATGATCGCAGCAAGCGCTTCCGGACAGATGCCGGTCGTATTGTCACTGGCGAAAGCGTAGCGGGGAGTGGCGGACATGGAAATTTTCAGGTTTGGCAATCGACGCGACGCACGGTTTCCCTGAGCACGCGTAATGAACCCGGCTGACGTCAATCTCTACCTCGTGGGCTTTATGGGCACCGGCAAGACCACGGTGGGGCGGGCGGTCGCGCAGAAAATCGGGTTCCAGGTGCTCGACAGCGATCACGAGATCGAACGCCAGCAGAAGAAGACGATTGCGGAAATTTTCACGCAAGAAGGCGAGCCGGCCTTTCGCACCCTGGAGCGCGCCTTCATTGAACACGGCCATCCGGCGGAACGCACCCTGATCGCCTGCGGCGGCGGCCTGGTTGTGCAACCGGGCATGCTCGCCCTGCTCAAATCCAAGGGAGTGGTGATCTGTCTCCACGCCTCCCTGGAAACCATTCTCGAGCGGACGGGCCGCCATCGCACCCGGCCTCTGCTGGCTGTGGACGATCCTGAGGCTCGCGTTCGCACGCTGTATGCGGCCCGCGAGCCGATCTACAAACGCTCGGGCACGGTGATCCTGACGGACGCACGACCGCTGCAGGAAATTGCGCTGCATGTGGTGCGGGCGTGGCGCCGCGATGCCGTCGATTTCGCCCGGGCGAAAAGCAGCCATTGACCGCGTGGTCCGGACGGGCGATCTCTCTCCGACCGTCCGAGCGACCGGTCTTGCGCGTCGAGCGTGGCCGGCAACACTGATTGCTCCGTGAGTGATATCCGCCAAGCCGAACTCCGCACCCAACTCGAAGCCCTGGGCTTTGATGACGTGCGGTTCGCGTCAATCGGAGCCGGGCCCGTTCCTCCCTTGCGCGCCTGGCTGGATGCCGGCCTGCAGGGTGAAATGCACTGGATGGAACGTAGCGCGGAAAAACGGCTGAACCCCGATCTCGTTCTCCCCGGCACCCGCACCATGATCATGCTGGGGGTAAGTTATTGGTCCGACACCTTCACTTTGGCGCCCGCCCCGTCCACGGCGGGATCCGGCCCGCCTACCTGGGCCCGGTATGCCTTGTATGAAGATTACCATGCCACGATCAAGCCGGCGCTGGCAGCGGCAGGCCGCGCCTTGGAAACACTTTACGGAGTGACCGACCAGGATTACCGTTATTACGTCGATACAGGTCCGGTGCTTGAGCGCAACTGGGCCGCCCGAGCCGGCCTCGGCTTCACGGGCAAAAATGCGATGCTGATTTCGCGGCGGCACGGCAACTGGCTGTTTCTCGCCTCCATTCTCACCCGCGTCGAATTCGCGCCGGATGAACCGGTGCGGCACAAATTCCAAACCGCCGAAGTCGGTCTGCTGTGCGGCAAGTGCACGCGTTGCCTTGATGCCTGTCCCACGCAGGCGTTCGTGTCACCCGGAGTGGTCGACGCGCGAAAGTGCGTTTCGTATCAGACCATTGAGAACAAGGGTATCATCCCGCGCGAACTGCGCGCCGGCATTGGCCGACGCATTTACGGCTGCGACATCTGCCTCGAGGTGTGCCCTTGGAACCGGTTTGCCCGCGCCGGCCGGCAGCTCCTCCTTTCTTCGCGTCACGATCTCGCCGGACTGACGCTGGAAGAGATTCTCGATCTCACCCCGGAGCGTTACGTGGAGGTCTTTCGGCGTACTCCGATCAAACGGCTCAAGCTCACCGGCCTGCTGCGAAATGCCTGCATCGTCGCGGGCAATACGAACGATGCGACGCTCGTCCCACGACTCGTCGCCCTCGCCACGGACCACGCGTCGGGGCTCGTCCGCGCCCATGCGGTTTGGGCGGTCTTCCGGCTCGGCGGCGGCGCCTTCCTGCGGGAAGCCGCCGCGCGCGAACCCGATCTGCTGGTGCGAGCGGAATACGAAGCCGAAGGATTGTCCGCATCGACACCGGAAGCCGGGGCGGGACCGCCGCTGTAACGGGAACTTGGAGATCAGAGCGCCGCGTCCGGCGAATGAGCCGGAACGCCTGCTCTGCCACCGGACTTCCAGGTTACTTCCCCCGCAATCCGCCCGCGAGATAAACGATCAATACAATCAGCAATATTAACCCGATGCCGCCGCCGCCAATGGCGGGACCTCCCAGATAAAAGCCGCCGCCGCCAATTAATAGGAGGAGAATAATTATAATAAGCAATGGACTCATAGTCGAATGACGGACCGCACTTCCCTCTTTCCGTTCCTGACCAACGGTATAATGTGCGGTTAAATCCCGGCGCTCCAGCCCGCGAACGCCCCAGCGGCGATCGGTTTCCCCACTTCCCGCGATCTGAGTTTGGCCCGATTCGCCCGGTTTCGTCTTCGTACCTCCCCCAAAATTCAGCAGTTTATTATAGGTAGAAACTACCCGGATAGGCACGGATACAGAGGATTAAAAATGAAGAGGCACTTGGCCGCAATTCACCCGCAAGGTGAAGGGACTGTAATTTATAAGGCCTTGGTAATTTGTGCTCATCGGTGGAATCCGGGGTTTCCACTGCATTTTCCAGAATCACCGGATCGTGCCATCCGAGTCAGGCTTACGGAAACGCGGCGCTGAATACTGCCGCCGCATTCGCCGGCGGCCGGACTGGCCGGCCTTCGCGATCGATGAACACGTGGATCGTCTGCCCGGTGGCGAGCAACTCCTCGCCCCGCCGCACTTCATAATCCAGGCGAATCCGCAGCACCGGCAATTCATGGAGTCGGGTCACAATCGTGAGCGTATCATCATAAAGGGCGGGACGGTGATATTTAGCTGTCACTTCCAATACCGGCAGCCGGTAACCCTGCTGTTCCATTTCGCGATACGACAATCCCATCTCTTTGAGCAAGGCGGTGCGGCCGACTTCGAACCACGGCAGATAATTGCCGTGATAGACGACCCCCATCATATCCGTCTCTGCATAGCGGACGACGACGGGTGCGCGTGATTCAATCATGGCGTGGTCCAATGCGGATTAAAGAGAGCCTCCGCCGATTCCTTCCAGCAGTTTCGCCGGGCCCACTCCCGCCCGGCGGAGCCGAGCCGTGAACACAGTTCAGGATCGTGAATCAATCTCTCAAATGCGGCTGCAAGCTGGGCGGGGCGATCAGGCGGAACGAGCAAGCCGGTTACGCCATCGATCACGGCTTCCGAGACGCCCCCCACATCATGAGCGACGACCGGAAGTCCATGCGCTGCCGCCTCGAGATAGACCAACCCGAAGCCCTCCACGCTGCGATCCAGCGTCACACTGGTCATGGCGAAAATATCAGCGTTCTCGTAAACGCCGGCGAGTTCCTGATCGGGAAGATTGCCGAAGAATCGCACCGACAGGTCGGGCTTCTCGGCAGCGGCTGTCCGGAGCTGCGCGTCGTAGTTTCCTTTATTTTTTCCGCCCACCACCCAATATTCCAACCGCGCATGAACCTCAGGCGAGAGCATCTGAAGCGCCCGCAACGTGAGCAACTGGCCCTTCCTCGGGTGGAGGCGGCCCACGGTGAGGACGACGATCTTCTGGTTTGGACGACCAGGTTGACGAGGAACGACCGCGAAGTCAGATCGCAAGGCACCGGGAGTCAGAAAGATCTTATCGGCGGCTTCAGGAAAATGACTGAGCAGGAGCTCCTGGGTATAATTGCTCAACGTGCTCACCCGCGTGGCACGACGAATCAGCCGACCCGCCAGCCAGCGGCGGAGGGGACTGGACGCAAACTTCAGAATTTCAGAACCATGAAACGTCAGCACCAGGCGTTTGGGTCGGAATGCGTGGAAGAACTGCAGCATCATCATCGACATCATCGGGCCGGGCTCAGGCAGATAGACTGTCGCGTACCGCAATTCCCGCCGATGGCGGATGAGTTCGCGGGCGAGCTGCACCTGACAGATCAGGTCATGCGTCCCCCTGAGCGGCATTCGGCGCAGGCGGAAAGGCCATTCTCGCGACTCCGCGGTGAACGGCGCCGACTGCGCCCACACCTCTACATTATAACCCAGCATCGCCGAAGCCCGGGCGATCTCCTCAGTGAACGTGGCGATCCCGCCACGCTTCGGGTAGAATTCGTGAGTGATGAGAAAAACGGGGGCAGCAGCGGAACCGCTCATGCGTTGTAAAGATTGAGCTCAGCACTCCTGGCCACAAAGACGAGGGCGCGAGACATCCAGCTAGGTGTCCACGCGATGAGTGGCAAGCACAGGGTCGGTAAAATCATGTGGTAAAGAATGTTGTCGGCCGATGGAACTTAGGTTTATCAGAGATGACGATTACCCGGGCAACCCTCGGAAATAATGGGTTTACTTCCCGGACGTGTGACATACAACGATCCAACAAATGCCCGAAGCAGTTCCAACCAGTCCCGGTGTAGCGAAGCCTTCGCCGCCTGCGACCTTAAAACCGTTTGCTCCTGAGGACGAGACCGCGCTCCGCGAAGCGCTTAAACGCTGCTCGCCGTCTACGTTCGAAGCTGCGGTCCAGTTTCGAAAAACCGGCAACGCAGAACACGTTCCGGCCGTTGTGATTGGGGTGATCGAGCGCTTCGTGGAGCCTGATCTACGGATGAAGCTGAAGGATGCCGATGACGATTTGAGGCTGATCGAAGACCTTGGCGTCGACTCGTTAACGATGATGGAGATCGTCATTCTCGTCGAAGACGTGTTGCAGATGTCGATCAACAACGACGAGTTGCGCAATCTTCGGACCGTGGGTGACGTGAAGACGTTCATCGACTGCAAAGTCCGCGGTTTACCCCTGCCGAAACCAACCAAGTTTCTGCCCATCGAAAGCATCGGGGCGGTCATGCCCACGCAGCCGCCTTTTCTTTTTCTCAACGAGGCGACCGTCAGCTCCACGTCGGCGAGCGGTAAGTACAAGATCACGGGCCAGGAGTTTTTCCTCCAGGGACATTTCAAGGACAACCCGGTCATGCCCGCTTCGATGATGCTTGAGGCGTTGGGACAACTTGCCGTGCTTTACCTGCTTGAAGGTGCACCCGCCGAGCCCGGAAAAGTCGTGAGCGCACATATGATTTTCTTCACCGGTTGCGAAGGCGTGCGCGCTCATCGCATCTGTAAACCCGGCGATATCTTGACGATGTCGATCAAGCCGAAGCGGATGAAGATGCCCTTGGCCACGTTCGAAGGATCGATTCGCGTCGGTCAGGAAAAAGCGGTCATTGCCGAGGAAATCACGCTCACCTTTGGTTTCGTCGACGCCGTCAATGCCCCGGTGCCAATCAACGTGAATGGAAGTGCTCACGCCCCGGGGCCTCATGGTGACGAAGCCGCGGCTTCGCCCACTCCTCTGCGCGCGGCCATCAACGCCTGAGTTGAGCGACAAGCTCGGGCCCGTCGAGGGCCGGGAACTCCATCTCGGCTGCGTATCGCCAAGTGGGACAGCGATTGCTTGCGCCCCCAGCGCTTCGGCGGTTGTCGGATTACGGAAAGAAGCCGAGCCAAGCCGGACTTGAATCCATGGAGAGGGACTCACCTTGGAAACCGCAGCTGGATCCACAGATTTCACAGATGGACAAAGATTACCAATGCATTCTGCATGTCGGGCACTTCACCTTGCGGGTAAATGTCAGTCAGGTGCTCATTGATCTGCAATTCCCCGTATCCGTGCCATCGGTGTCATCCGCGGTTAATCTGAACTGCCGGATTTAGGCTCAAGGGAACCCAACGTTCGACGTTAACGCTCAAGTTTCGATTTTCTGCAGCTTTGCGCCGCACTCCCTACCTCCCGCGTTGACCGGCAACCAGGAACCTCTTTCACTACCAGTCTACCTTCGGCGCTTCGGTCAATCACGTTGCCGCGCCCGCCCATCGCATGCCCAGAGTTTTCATCACCGGTCTCGGATTCGTCACCAGCATTGGCAATGATGTCACGACCGTGACCCGCAACCTCCGCGAGTTACGGCACGGCTTCGAACTTTATCCGCCGTTTCAGAAACCGGAGATCCCCGTAAAGATCATCGGAACAATCAAGGACTTTACCACCGACTCCGTCGACCCCGAGGACTGGACGTTTCCCTCGCGGTACCGGGTCAAGCGGGAACTGCTGCGCTCGATGGCGCCGAACGGACTCTTTGCCCATTGCGCCATGTTACAGGCGATTGAGGACGCCAAGCTGACCGAGGCTGATATCTCGAACCCACTCACCGGTCTCTACGCCGCGTCCGGGGGCTCGCCTTTCCTCACGCATCACCATCATGAACGGTTGACCAAATTCGGCGTAACGCGCTGTTCGCCGCTGGGGATCGTCGCCTCGATCGTCGGCACCTTGAATTTCAACCTGGTTGCAGCCTTCAAAATTCTCGGAGTTTCCTGCGGGTTTTCCTCTGCATGCGCCTCATCTGCTCACGCCCTGGGATTCGGATTCGACGAACTCGCGCTCGGCCGCCAGAAGCGGATGTTTATTGTGGGAGCGGAGGATGGGAATACCGACGCAATCCTGCCCTTCGCGGGGATGCGCACGCTTTCACTCCAAACCGATCCGGCCCTCGCCTCCCGGCCCTTCGATGCCGCCCGCGATGGCTTTGTCGGCACCGGTGGCGGAGTCGTGCTCGTGCTTGAAACCGAAGATGAAGTCACCCGACGCGGCGTCACCCCATACGCTGAAGTACTCGGCTGGGGACAGGCGTCCGACGGTCATAACGTTGCCATTTCTCATCCGGAAGGCAGTGGTTCCGCCGCGGCCATGTCCCTCGCGCTCCGATCCACCGGAATCACGCCGGATCAGGTCGATTACGTTAACGCCCATGCGACGTCGACGATCATTGGCGACATCTCGGAAGCACGCGCCCTGCGGTCCGTATTCAGGGACTCGTTACAAAACGTGGCCGTGAGCAGCACCAAGGCGTTGACCGGGCACGGCCTCTCGTTGGCCGGCGCAATGGAATCGGCGTTCAGCGCGCTCGCGCTGCGCGACGGGTTCATCCCGGGCAACGCCCACCTCTCGCAAGTCGATCCGGAATGCGCCGATCTCAACCTCCCACGTACAAGTGAAAACCGCGCACCCGGGATTGTGATCAAGAACAGCAGCGGCTTTGGCGGGGCCAATGTCGCGCTGGTGTTCAAACGGGTCGCCTGAACCTGTGCCTGCCACCCGCGTATCCGACTTTTACCGCACCGCGTTCGTCACCGGTGCGAGCACCGGCCTCGGACACGCCTTCACCGGGATGCTGCTGGCTGACGGCGTTCGCGTCTGGGGAACATCGCGTGATCCCAAGCGGCTCGCTGCATTGGGACAAGCGCACGGCGGCGCCTTCATCCCGGTCGGCTTGGAACTCACCGACGGTGCCCAAGCCGTCTCCGTGTTTCAGGAGCAGGAG
>CAYVDZ010000113.1:0-10833 GCA_964450575.1 uncultured Opitutus sp. | reverse complement strand
ACCCGGGAAGTTGCACATCCAACTCCGGCACCGGTCCCTGCCATGTCGCTTCGACGCGGACCCGGACTTCCCGCGCACCCGGTGCTCCCACCACTCGCACGGTCACGGGCCCGAACGGAGTCAAGGTGGGTCCGACCGAGGCCTCGCCGGTTTGCCGCCACGTCGAACGCACGCCGGCAGCGACCACCAGCCGGGCCGCTTGAGCCGATCCGGAACGTTCTGGTTCTTCACGCACAAAACAGTTTCGAACCATCAGCGCCCATTCGCAAGCAGCCCACATATGCTGACCATCGCCCATGCATCCGCCGAAAGTCCGCGGATGAATCGCTTCCGGCCACTGTCCGGTCGACGACGCGAGCTGGCTCACCGTATCCATGAGCTGCCACGCCGCCTCCGGATCTCCCGCCCGCAGACGCACCTGCGCGAGATGCAACGTGAGGTACGCATTTATTCCGGAGTGAATCATGTTTTGGAAAAACCCGCCATTGAAGCTGCTATGATCGCGGAGATAGTCCGCCGTGCGGAGGATACGTTCATCGCCCGGTGGAAACAGTTGCAGCGGATAATCAGCCACCAGGGAACCAACCGCCCCTGAGTCCATTCGCCGTTTGGGCGACGCGGGAATCGCGCCGGGAAAACGACGCTGCGCGCCGTGCGGGAACGAGTCCTGAATCGTCTGCAGAAATTCGTCCGCGGTCGCATCGCATTCGGTCGCAAACTGTGGGGACCGATCTCGCAAGAGTTCAGCCGCGGCGCGCAAGCCGGCGACCCCCCAGAAATCGTCCCAATAATAAAAGTCGTTCGGCCCCAGATGTTCCGCACTAAACCCAGCAGGCAATAGGCCCGCTTCAGGCCGGCCCGTGCCCCGGGGTAGACGTTTGCGCATGATCCAGCGCGCGCCTTTCTCCACGCCCTTCAACCAAGGTTCCGGCAACGGCCTTCCGGTGAGCGCGACAAAACGGTGCATGATCCAGATCGCCTCGCCATTCGAATCCCACTCTCCTTCCTGCGATAGATAATAGCCATCGCGTCGCTGGCGCGGCAGAAAATGTTGCAGCACGCGCCACGTGCGATCCGCCCCACCCAGCGTGAGCAGCGCATTGAGCATGAACGCTGCATCGCGAAACCAAAACCGCTTATACGTATAGGGTCCCGGATATATTTCGTCCGGCGCGTGTAACACCAGATTCATCGTCGCCAGATCATAGAGCCGCTGCACCCGTTCATCCGCCACCCGGAGCGTGGCCAGGGACGTCAGAGCCACCGGCCAACTCACCCGGTCTTCGACGGAGAGGCGTTTCTTCGGCGTGAGTTCGTCATGGATGGGCGCCTGCACCTCGAGCGGTTCATCCCGCAATTCCGCCAGATCAAACAACGCGACGGCCGTCGCCATCCCGATGTCACAGGTGACGTGCTGTTCCGCAAACGCCTTTCCACTGGCCAGCCGCTGCGACGCATCGCCGTGACTATAGATCGAGAGCGCCATCCGGGTGGGCTTCCGGTCAAACGCGACGGAATTGCGATTGTTAATCCGCCACCCCGCGCCGTCCTCCGCCACCGCGACTTTTTCGACAAAGCTGATTCCTTCCGGATTATACGGCCGTAACGCCACCGCCAGATAACCAGCACCCAGGCCTGAAGTTCGCACCCGCACCACACAGCGCGGTTCGTGCTCGTGCAAGGACAGCGTTGTATCCGTCGTTATGCTACTCTCGCCCCAGCGGGCACGGGACTCGACGTGCAACTCCGAGTCGAGCGTCAGCGACTGGGCGAAATCCGGGTCATTGAGTTTGGACGGGAGCAATAACGTTCCGTCCGCCGTCACGAGCCAGAAATCCAGGGACCAACCATCAAAGAGCGGGGTCACCAACCCGCGCGGGTCCACGATCGGATAATACGGGAGATCCGGCAATCCCACCGCAGTCCAATTTCGATGGGTGAGATTGATGTGGCTGAACGAAAACGCCCGCGGAATGAACGACTCGTCGGCCGGGTTGAACTGCCGCTCGACCCAGTAGGGCCAGACCCAGTCCAGGTTGTTTTGGATCGCCTTGGTGTTAACGAGGCCTCGCGCATGAAACAGCATGCCGGCGCGCAACAACTCCAACGGCTCGGCAAATTCGGACGGCTCCGCAAACCCGCGGATTTTGCCCACGAGGTTGACCGGATCGAGAAAACCATAGGCGCGGGCGGCGCGGGTGATAAGGAAGCGGATGGGCCAGGAGTTGAAGAACATGCCGGAAGTATCTGACCTTCATTGTCAGACCCTACAGCAAAAAGTGCCGCAAACCCGGCGCTTTAACGCCCCGAGTCGCTTCGCCACCCGCCGCGCCCGGCCCGGCTTGCGAACGGCTGTCGCTGACCGACCTCGTTACGGCGCAGACCGAGCCGGCACGGCCCCGGTTTCGCTAGTTCGACGGGCCGGCGCTTGGGCCGGGAGCTCAGGGGTTCGTCGACAGCGTTGCGCGCCTCGATCATTTGCTCGTGCTGCGCTTCTTCCACGCCCTCCAAGGCCAGTTTCTCAAGCGCAGTTTTCTCGTCGTCACCGCCGTATTCCGGCGCTTGATGACCACGATCGGCCATGGGATCACTCGGATCACGGGACATCGACTGCATGCTCTCCGCATCCTCGTTGATCGCGTCAGGAAGATTCAGATCCTGAAACTCACCACGGGCGAGTTCCCGGTCCTGATCGGTCGCCTCCGTGCGGTTATCGATCAATGCCAGTTCACCCGCCCGGCGCTCGATGTCCTCGGGTGAAAATCCACTCACCCCATTGCCATGCAGCTCGATTTTTGAGGCTCTTGCTCTTGATTTGGCCATATGAAATAGACCGAAATCCCGCATCCGAGTTTGTCTCAGGTTTCAGGATACCTCCTGATTTCACCTTCCTCAGTCTTCCCTAGAGCGTCATGGGAGGAGTCCGCGGTCAAGCTGGCGAGGTGGCCGCTCCTCCAGTGCCGACAAACCGGACCGCTCAGCAAAGCTTACCGCGAGGGGTCGCGGGCTGGCGCGTTTTTTACTCGAATTGCTTCCGGAGCACCGTGATCCGGTTGCGATGTTCCCGGAGGATCGGCAACTGCGCGGACGCAAACTGACGCACATCGGGATCCCGCGCGTCGGCCGCGGCCCGTTCGAACAAGGCCAGCGTCCGTTCGTGCCATTCGTTCAGGATCGCGACGAACCCGCGTTCGAACTCCGGGCCGGATTTCGCCGCCAGCTCATGGTAGGCCTCAGACGGAATTTCCGGTGGCTGCAGCAAAGCGGTCCTTTTCTTGCGGACCAGCCCCTCGATCCGTTCGAGCATCTGCCGATATTCGCTCACGATCTTCTGCGCGTGAGCACGCACCTCGGTCCCGCGAGCCAGGCTTTGTCCCAGTTCGCCAAGGCGGCGTTGCTGCCGGATGGACTCGCGGGCTTGCTCGAGAAACGCGCGCTCCGAAGGAGTCAAGCGATCGGTCGCCAGTCGAGCTCCCCACGTGACATCTGTCAGCAACTCGGCTTTTTGCGCCAATGCGGGCGCAGTGACTCCAATGACCGCGAGCGTCAGCGGCAGAACCCGGACAGCCCAACTCCGTGACGAAAAAAATCGGGGGGCAAAATTGAAATAATGTTTCATCCGATCATCTCAGACACCCATGCGCGGCGGCGGTATCGCCATGCAAATCCGCGACCTGTCCCTGTCTCTAGGGAATTCCCCGATGCGGCGAAAAGGCCCTCACCTGATTGAGTCCGAAGTTAATTGCGTGATAGAGTGAACTGCGGGAATTCGGCCTCGAAAGTCTCGCGCGCATTATGACTTTTTCCGGTCCCATTCCTTCCTCTGCAGTGGCGACAAGCTCCGCCGCTGTCGCCGCGAGTTGCCGGCTTCCGGGTTCGTCTTCTTTATGCGGAACAACCTCTGCCCCGTGAGCTCAGACATGCTTTCTTTCCCGGTGTTTCCGAGGAGCCCCGGAGAAAGCTCAGGGCGCGTTGGACATTCGCGGCCTGGTTGTCTCATTGACCCCCATTCTCACGGGGTCCAACCTGTCCCTCTGGCGGTGGATCACCTCCCGGAGCCCAATTATTTATTTCGGTGAAAATTACGGAAGACATCCCACCCGTCGACACCCTGCCCCGACCTCCTCCCGGCAGCCTCGGCCGAAACCGCAGCCGGCCGACCAAGGTCCTGCGCGTCCTCGTGCTTGATGATAACGAGGACGATTTCGCCTTCGTCAAAATTCTTCTGGGGAAGAGTCTCGCGTTCACCTACGCGCTCGAATGGGCGCCCACCGAACACGCCGCGCTCGAGGCCCTGCAACGCGGCGGCTTTGATGTCGCACTGTTCGATTACAAGCTGGGAGGGACCACCGGCCTCGAAATTCTGCGCACGCTTCAAACGCAGCAATGCGAGATCCCGATTATTCTTCTTACCGGCTCGGAAAATCCGGACGTGGACCAGGCGGCGCTCGACGCCGGCGCCGCCGACTACCTCTGTAAAGGATCGTTGGATACGACGCGACTGGAACGCGCGATCCGCTACTCGATCAGTCATGCGCAAATGCTCACCGCGCTGCGGGAAAGCCAGGCCCAGCTCCAGCTTTTCATGCGCAGCGTTCCGTGCGCAGTCTGTATTTACGACGGGAAGGGAGCGGTCCTGTTTCAAAACGAGATCTTCCGCACCCACTTCTCCGTCGCAGCCGTGATCACGGCGCGGAATCACAACAACAGTGACGGCTCCACCCAGTATTCGCACGAAAACCGCCACTGGCTGATCTCGGAATTTCCCATGGTCGAGCGGAGCGGTCGCAATCTCCAGGGTATCGCAGCGCTGGATATTACCACCCGCATCGAGACGGAGGAAGCGCTGCGCAAGACCTCGGAATTTCTCAACGGCGTGCTCGCAACGCTCCCGGTCGCGGTGTCGCGCATCGATGCCGACGGCGTCATCCGCGAATCGCGCGGCCACGCCCTTTCCGCGCTCGGCCTCCGCGACAACCAACTTTCCGGCACGAGCATTCATGCGATGTTCCCTGATTCGGCCGCAAACGTCGGCAAGGCGCTTGCCGGCGAATCGGTCAACTTCCCCGCCGAAATCAAGCATCGTGGGAAGACGTATCACTTCGACAACTACTACCGTTTCGATCGCAGTCGCGGCGCCGGCGCGATGGGCTTCTCCATCGACGTGACCGGCCGCATCGAAGCCGAACGGTTAATCAAACAAAAGAGCCAGCTCCTAAACGGGTTGCTCACCAACTTGCCGATGATTGTCGGCCGCCTCGATCCGCGAGGCGTGATCGTCGAAGCGGAAGGCGAAAAGCTTGCCAAGTACGGCATGACGCCCGCCTCCATGGTGGGGAAAGACCTCGCCCGCCTCTATCCGCAACTAAAACCGGTCGTCACCGAAGCGCTGCGCGGCGGCGCGGTGAATTCCGTCCTTACCGCCCGCCACGCCGACGGCGAATGGTTCGCCGATGTCTTCACGTTTTTCGATCACGAGACCGGAAAAGGCGCCCTCTTCTTTGGCTGTGATATCACGCAGCGTAAGTTGATCGAACGCGAACTCCTGCGCGTCAGTGACGCCGAAAAAGACCGTATCGGCAGCGATCTCCACGACGGGCTTGGCCAATACCTCACCGGCATCTCCTGCTTGAGCGCCGCTTTGCGGGACAAGTTGCAGGCGCAGAGCCGGAGCGAAGCCGAGGATGCCGCGACGATTTCCACCCTCGTGCAGGAGGCCATCGCACAGACCCGGGCGCTCGCCCGCGGACTTTGTCCAATTCAGTTGGAAACCAGCGGCCTCGAGTCTGCGCTCGAGGATCTCACCTTTCAAGTCCCGCGGCTGCACGGGATCTCCTGCGAGTTCGAGCCCAGCGGCGCCGTCGATGTGGAAACCACCGTCGCGATTCATCTCTATCGCATCACGCAGGAAGCCATCAACAACGCGATCAAGCACTCCGGCGCCAAACACATCGTCGTCGCAGCGGACTTCACCAACGACAGCAAAGTGCTGTCGATTGAAGATGATGGCTGCGGATTCGACCCCGCCCGCGATCACGGACCCAGTTCCGGGATGAGCCTCATGCCTTACCGTGCAGCTATGATTGGCGGCACCTTGACTGTCACGTCTCAACCCAACGCCGGCACCAAAGTGGAGTGCCGGTTTTTCTACCCCCTCTAAAATCATGAAAGCCATTGCCAAAAAAAAGCCCGTCTCCCTCAACGCCACTGAATTCGGGGGAACGTCCAGCGCGGTGCTCGAACCGGAAACTGCTCCGGCGGTAACCGCCAAGCTCAAAGTCCTGCTCGTCGACGATCATCCGATCACCCGACAGGGCATGAAGGCCTTGGTAAACCAGCAGCCGAATCTCGAGGTGTGCGGCGAGGCGGACAATGCACCCTACGCCATCGAACTCGTGGGCAAACTCCAACCCGATCTCGCGATCGTCGACATCGCTCTCAAGACGACCAACGGCATCGAGCTCACGAAGAACATCAAGGTTCAAGCCCCCAATCTGCCGGTCCTTATCGTCTCAATGCATGACGAGGGTCTCTATGCCGAGCGCGCGCTCCGCGCTGGCGCCATGGGCTACCTGATGAAGCAGGAAGCGGGCGAGAAAATTATCCATGCGATCCAGCGCCTGCTCCAGGGCGAGATTTATCTGAGCGACAAAATCAAGGAGAAAATGCTGCACCGCTTCGTCAACAAGAAGGGCGACAGCATGGTGTTCTCCATCGACACCCTCAGTGATCGCGAAATGGAGGTTTTCCAACTGATCGGCAACGGCTACAGCACACGCCAGATCGCGCAAAAACTTAACCTCAGCTCCAAGACGATCGATTCCTACCGCGAACACTTGAAGCTGAAACTCAACCTCGACTCCGGAGCGGAACTCGTCCGCCACGCCATCCAGTGGGCCCGCAACGAGGGGAGCATGTAGTTTCCCCGGTTGCAGCGCGACGGTTAGCGCTCATCCTGGAAACGCGGGACATGAACGAACGATCCCGAAAGGTGCGCGCGATGCCACCTTTCGGGATCATTCGTTTTTATTCAGCGCGGAACGGGCCGCGCGCGTCGCTACTCATCAGGGCGCGGGGTGTCCCCGGCGCCTTTCGAAACCCGTGGACGGTTGAACCGCGGTGGCCGTCTGCGCGGCGAAACCGGCGGAGACGCGCCCGGCCTTGTGGCGGCGCGGCGGCCGGGGTTGCCGCCCCGCTCATCCCGTCGCGTTGCGCTCAAACTTTACGCAAATGCTTCCGCTGAGGCAGGCTCGTAGGACGGCGTGAAAACAGTTACCCCGGACTCCATTTGTTTCCGCTTTCGGTACAACGTCGACTTGTCGATCTCGAGGATGCGAGCCGCCTCTTCCAGCGACGAACTGCTCGCCACCACCATCTGAATATGCGCGGCTTCCAGTCGGTGCAGGCTGACGAGAGCGCCCACCTGAGGCAACGCGGTCCCCGCTCTCGTGAACAGCCCGGGGAAGTCGCTGGGCTCGAGCACTGCTGAAGTGGACAAAATTGCCGCGCGCTCGATCACGTTGCGCAATTCCCGCAGGTTCCCTGGCCATGAATACTGCTCGAACTCCCGCCGCGTCCCGATGCTAAACTGCGGGCAAGGCCTCCCGAGCTGCTGACAGATGCCGGTCAAGAAGCGCTCGGCCGCCCCGAGGATCTGCAATGGCCGCCGCCGCAATGGCGGCGCTTCGATCGCAATCACGTTAAGTCGGTAATAGAGATCCTCCCGGAAGCGTCCAGCAGCCACCTCGCGTTTCAAATCGCGATTGGTCGCCGCCACGATCCGGACATGGGCCCGGCGTGACGTCGTCTCGCCCACCCGCTCGTAAAGCTTGTCCTGCAATAACCGGAGCAACTTTGGCTGCAACGTCATCGGCAGGTCTCCGATCTCATCCAGGAACAACGTTCCGCCTTCAGCCGCGGCCACCTTGCCCCACGTGTCCTGCACGGCCCCGGTAAACGCTCCCCGCACGTGGCCGAACAAATCACTCTCGAGCAACTCGTGGCTCAGGCAAGGGCAATTAACCGTAATGAAGGGCTTATGCCGGATCGGGCTGTTCTGGTGAATTGTCTGAGCGAGCTGAGTCTTTCCCGTTCCGGTTTCTCCCAGAATTAGAATCGCAGCGTGCGAATTGGCCGCACGAAGCGCGAGTTCGAGCATGCGGCGGGCAGCGTCATCATTAGTCATCATCGTGGAATGGTTAAGGGCAGGGGCGTCGACCGGAGCGACAGCCCGCGGTGTTGGAACCGGCACAGTCGCCGCATCCGCGCCGACCGAATCGGCGAGCGCATTCGCGCGCAGTACCGCATGCAGGTCTTCAATCGCAAACGGCGTCACAAGATGCGCGGAGACGCCAAAAAACTTCAGGGCCGCCATGCCCTTCGAGTCGCCTGCTCCGATCAGCGCAACAATGGGTAATTTCGCCGCAGTCGTCCGCAGCGTCTCCACAATCGCTGCAGGGTTGTCCTCCTGCATTTTGAAATCGATACACGCGGCGTGAAACGACTCGTTCGCGAGCGCGACATCGACCATCGGGCGCGAGTTTGCCAGCCGGACCCGATAGGAATTCCCGGAAAAACCCCACGAACACATCCGGCGGTTTTTTCGCTCGTCGCCGATCAAAAGTAATTTCATCGCGTGCTGAAGTTAGGACCTGGAAAACGCATGAATCAGAAGTCGATCGTAACTCCCGCGCGTACAAAAGAAAATCAGGCAAGGTCACCGAATGCGATTCGGGGAATTCCCCGAGCCCGGACCGGGCGATTTCCGTGCCGTTACAAAAGCGGCCAAGCCGCCGGCTGTCGGAAGGCAAAGGACGGACGACCAACGCCGCGGAGCGCGAGACCGCCGGATCCTACTCGTTCGCCGAAAGCCAAAGGACCACTCCCACTGAAATGGCTAAGAAGATGAGAATGCCGATGATCATCCCCAAGTTTACCTTGGTGGTGCGCTTGCTGACGTTCACTTCGGGAATACCTGAGCTTTCTTTCTCGATGGACATGCGTCCGCCTTGGATCCCGGAAAGCGCCCTTGGTTCCCGAAACGTTCAGGATCGCGAACTTGCAACCGCGCCAACGCCCGACAAGGCACCGCTCGCCCCCCCGTTTGCGAGGGCTCATCGCTCCGCCGCGAGTCCGACATCCTGACCAAGGGTACACGCACCTTCACCCAAGGATGAGCCAACGCGCTCGGCTGATAACACGAGCCCGCCCGCTTCGCCACCAGACCTGCCAAGCCCAGCCGGCACGCCTCGGTAAGCGCCGCCTCCGAGGTACCGTTAAACAGCGGCGAGAGCAGGATGGGCGTTTGCTGCACCACCGATGCGAGCACAAACTTGCGGCCCAGCAAAGGAAGACCACGCATGTCCTCACCCGCACGATGGAGCAAATCGTACGCCAGCAACACCACCTGCGACTGCACTGTCTCGTCGCAGTTCTGAGCCAGATAACGCACGGCAGCCGCCGAGTAGCTTCCGAGCAGCAATACCTCGCCATCGATTACCACATTACGCGAACGCAACTTCGCGACCGCCGCGGCCACCCGAGGAAAGCGGTTGCTCAAATTACGCCCATCGCATCCCAGCAGCCAAACGCCGGCATCAATCTTGATGGCTCGCACGCGCACGCCCGACCAAAGAAATTCATAAATCCAGTCCTCCCCTTCAGGAGCAGCCAAAGCCTCCTTGGGGAGCACGGGTGGGGAAAGCCGGGGCAAGATGCCCGACCGGACGATCTGCATCCGCTCCCCGACATCAGCAAACCACTAAAGTGCGCCGGGCGGTGAAAAAGTAGGAACTCGCCCCATCCGCCCGGTCGTTCGGGTTCATCCTGAATCCGCTCCCCGCCAATGACCGCAACCCGGGCGGCAACATCGTTTCCACGAGCCAGGAGCCGCGCGGCACAAGCCAGTAGCTCGCGAGCGCCTGAGCTATCAACTCGCCATCGAACCGGGTCAAACACCCGCGAGGACGTGGCGAATGTCGGGTCGGGCCAGGGCCCAGCTGCCCTAGCCATCAATCATCGTGATCGCGCTCAAGTACGAATACCCAGTCGTCCGTTGTTGGCGGAGTGAACGTGTAGCGATTGGCCAGGCTGGTCGAGCGGTGCCCGCCGCCGGCGACGCTCACCGCGGCGATTTGTCCCTGATCGACTTGTTCGGCGCAATCCTGCGAGCCGAGGTTTTTGTCGTCGCCCGTGCGCGGGTTGAACTGCCGCACCTGATACTTCCCGCCCACAGCATCAATGGAAAACGTCAAGGGCTCGTTCAGCCCGCGGACATAGAGGACGTAGGTTTCTCCAGGTATCTGCAGCGCCCAGTACGTCGCGAGCGGCGGGCGGGGGACATTGCGCACCCGGCCGGTGAGGGCGGATTCAACCCGATCGACCCGATCCGGTCCCCGCGGAGTCGCCGCGGTGAGCTGAAAACTGGCAGGGACCAGCCTCCAGTAGTTAAGGCCCTCGAAGAAGGTCTTGAGATGCTGTATCTGTTTCTCCCATACAACATTCTTTTTGGCGGCGGGATTGAAGGGACCCGGATCGCGGTTGCCGCCGAAGTAGGTCGTGCCGAATCCAGTAACCAAATACCCTCCAGCCATGACGATATCCCAGGACGCGTGGCGGATGTCGTGCTCGTCGAGACTGTTCTCCTTGTCGGCCTTGCCGTCGCCATCCTGGTCGCGGAGGTGGTAGGCGTATTCGGAATTGACGACCGGTTTCCCATAATGCCGAGACGCGAGAATACGATCGTGGAGATGCCGGTAGTTTTGCTGATAGTCGCCGAAATCCATCCATGGGGCGCGGTTGAATTCACGGACGCTGCCGTCCTGGCTCATGGGG
>CAYVDZ010000112.1:0-10936 GCA_964450575.1 uncultured Opitutus sp. | reverse complement strand
GCCCTGGCCCACGGGCGTGATCTGGGCGAATGGTGGTCTTTATGTGGCGGCGACGCCCGACATCTGGCGTTTCGAAGATCACAACGGTGATGGCAAGGCGGAGGTCCGCGAGAAGGTGTTTACCGGTTTCGGCACCGGTCTCACCCGGCTCAATGTGCAAGCGATGATGAACAGTTTTCAGTGGGGTCAGGATAATCGCATCCACCTCCAAAGCGGTCCCGGCAACCGCGGGATGATCAAGAACCTGAAGCGGCCAGACCTCCCGGAGGTCGAACTCGCGGCCCGCGATTTCTGGTTTGATCCGCTGACCTATGAGTTCGGCTTTGAGTCGGGCGGCGCGCAGTACGGAATGAGCTATGACAACTATGGCCGGAAGTTCGGCAGTTCGAATTCCGATCACTTGCAATTCTGGGTTTACGACGACCGCTATGCGCGGAATCCCTTTTTCAATCTGCCCGCGCCGCGTCAGAGCATCGCGGCGGATGGCGGGGCAGCGGAAGTGTTTCGCATTAGCCCGGACGAACCGTGGCGTATCATTCGCACGCGATGGCGGATTGGCGGAGTGGTGCGTGGGGTGGTCGAAGGCGGTGGACGCGTGAGCGGCTATTTCACGGGCGCGTCAGGCACGATGGTTTTTCGGGGAGACGCGTATGGTGCGGAGTTCGATAATACCTTTAGCGGCGATGCGGGCGGGCAGTTGGTGCATCGTAAAATTCTTTATCCCCAAGGCGTCAGCCTCGTGGGCCGTCGGCCGGCGGATGAACAGGGCGTGGAGTTTGCGGCGAGCACCGACACCTGGGTGCGCGTGGTGAACTTCGCCAACGCACCGGATGGGACGTTGCACGTATGCGACATGTATCGCGAAGTGATCGAGCATCCGTGGAGCATTCCGGAAGAGATCAAGCAGCACCTTGATCTGAACAGCGGCAATGATCGGGGGCGGATCTATCGCATCGTTCCCACGGATCCGTCGTGGCGACGCCGGGGTGGGGTGGCGCTCGGAAAAGCGGATACCGCTGAACTCGTAAAGACGCTCGAGCACACCAACGGCTGGCACCGCGATACGGCGTCGCGCCTGCTTTATGAGCGACAGGACAAAGCGGCGGTTCCGCTGCTGGCCCGGTTGATGCGCGAATCGAGTTCGCCGCTGGCGAAGCATCACGCGTTGGGCGTGCTTGATGGCTTGGGTGGGCTCGATGAAAACGCCGTTCTTGCCGCGCTGAACGAGCGTGATCCGCGCGTGCGCGAACGCGGGATTGCGATGGCGGAAACGCTCGTCGCCAGCGGCGGAGTCTCGCCGCGCGTGGTCGGCGCGCTGGCACGCCTGAGCAACGACGCGGATGATCGCGTGCGCTTTCAACTGGCCTTTACTGCGCACACTGTACTCGCCGCCGACCCGTCGGCGAAGACCAAGGCGCTCGGCGATACGCTTGTCAGCATGGCGCTGCGCGACTCCGGCGACAACTGGCAGGCGGCGGCGTTGTTAAGCGGACCGCCCGAGGTGGTGACGTCCGTGCTGTTCCCCGCGCTGACGCGTGATTCCGCGGTGGCGAAGCAGCACGCCGCGTTTGTCGGTCGTCTGATTGAAATCCGCGCCGCCTCGAATCCATCGGACGGATACGCGACCCTGATCGATTTTGTGGCGCAGCCGGGCACGAGTGCCCAGTGGTTGCGGTCGTTTGGCGATGGCTTGCGCCGCGCCGGCAAGACGATCGAGCAGGTGGACACCGGCAGGAAGCTCGCGGCGATGTTTTCCCGTGCGGCTGCGACGGTGGCCGATACCCGGGTCGCGGAAGCAGCACGCATCGAAGCCATCGAGCTGCTGAGCGTTTCGTCGTTCGCTCAATCGCGCGAGGCGCTGATTGCTTCGCTCGCTCCCGGGCAACCCGAAGCGGTGCAAGTATCGGCGGTAAAAACTCTGGCGCAGCATCCGGTGCCAGAGGTGACCACCGCCTTGTTGCGCTCGTGGTCCGGTTATCGCCCGAAGGCGAAAGAAGCGGCTTTGGCGGCGTTGGTCGGTCGGGAAGATCGCATTCTGGCGCTGCTTGCGGCCGTGCAAAAAGGCGGCGTCAAAGCAACCGATCTCAGCGCTTCGCAAGTGCAGAGTCTTGCGCAACACAAGACCGCGGCGATCGCGACGCTCGCGAAGACCGCGCTGGCCAGCGTGATTCCGCCGTCACGCGAGGAAGTGGCGGCCAAGTATGAACCCGCGATTGGGTTGCGCGGCGAAGCGGCCAAGGGCCAGACGCACTATCTTGGTCGCTGCATGGTGTGTCACCGGGCCGGCGGGCAGGGCATGGAGCTCGGGCCGGACTTGGTTACGGTGAAAAACCGCGGCCGTGATTCGTTGCTGAGTGCGATTCTCGATCCTCACAAGGAAGTCGCGCCACAGTTCATCGCGTATGATGTTTCGACGCGCGACGGCAATGCCTACACCGGCATGATCGCGCGCGACGATGCGACGAGCCTCACGTTGAGAATCATGGGAGGCGCCGAAGTTACGCTGCCTCGCGCGAACATCAAAGGCAGCAGTTCCTCGGGGAAAAGCCTGATGCCAGACGGACTTGAAGCCGGGATGAGCGTGCAGGACATGGCGGACCTTTTGACCTTCGTCGAGGAACTGAAGTAACGCGGAAAATAGGAAAGCGGGAAAGCGGGAAATCAGGAAACGGTCGCTTGGGAAGTTTGAACCCATGCCTCCGGCGAACGCGGACATCGTAACCCGCGGATCACTCGGATGGCACGGATACCTGAGTTGGTCCTTGCTGTGTGATGGTCGTAATCTGAGGCGTCGAGGCGGCCAGCGTTCGGACGTTGGCTGACGCTGCGCTGCTACTGCCCGGACGACTTTTTCAGTAAATCCTCGCGAGCGGCGTCGAGCTTGGCGCGTTCTTTCGCGGTGAGGCTCGCCATGCCGGAGTGCGCGATCTTGTCGAGCAGCGCGTCGATTTCCGCCATTGAAGAGGGCTTGGCGGAATCGCTTCGCACGGACTTGGGTGTTTTCTCGATTTTCGGATCAGGAAGGACGCGTAGTTTGGGTTCGCGGCGGCGGAAGCGAATCTTCGGCAGGTTGTAAGCTCCCTGCTGGTAGCGAACGAATACGAACGCCAAGCCTGAGGTGCCCCACAGCGTCATGAGGCCGATCCAATCCTGCGCGGCGAACGCGATCAGCGAAAAAATTCCGACCAGGATCAGCGCCATCCACTTGGCGAGGATGTTGAAGAGCAGCGAAACGTTCGGATAGAGCGTCGCGAAAGCGACGAAGAGAGCGAAGCCTCCCGTCTGGCCCGACAGGAAGGTGGGGCGAATCACGCCGATCGCGGTAAGGAGGAGCGGAGAAACAAAATAGATGCAGCCGTAAAGGGTCAGGAACGTGCGCCGGCCAAAGAATTTTTCCAGTTCGCGGCCGAACCAGACAATCATGAACATATCGATCACGAACCAAATGCTCGGCGGGTTGATGAGCCCGTAGGTCGCGATCCGCCACACCTCGCCGCGGAAAGCGCCGGAGCTACTGAACGCGAACCAATCGAGAAACGCGCGCCCTCCGGACGCGTAGATCAGCGTGGTCGCGAGCATCGAGGCCACGTACACCAAAACGATCAAATGTGCTGCGTAGACAGGATAGCCGCGCAGCCAAGTGACAGGTTGGTTTTCTTCTGATGAGCCGTAGCCGTATCCGGTCATAATTTCAGGGATCAAGGCACGTTGGCGCGAGTGCAGCGCGCCCGCAAGTGGCGAGCACGATCCGTCGTGTGTTTTTGCTCCGACCGGCGTTCGAGGGTCGGGTGCCATCCGCACCCGCTAAACGGGGCGCGTGCCGTAGAATGCCGGCCCACGAGCCGGCTCGCGTCACCCTGCTGCGCTTCCGTGGCGTGCACGGACCGCTTGGGTTGCGCATTCTCGCGGATGGGCTTTCGTCCGCTGGTCGCATTCAGTCCGGTGAATCGGTGGATGCGTCCGCAGTTGGCCCAATCAGGGCAACTCGTAGATTTCGACAATCGCGATGCCGGTCGTATTGGCCTTGCCCGTCACGCGGACCGTGTAACTGCCCGGCGCCAGGGAAACGGCGATCGCCGCATCGGTTGACGTGGGCGGCAACTCAAACGCCCCCGCGTCATTAAACGCCTTTGTCAGCACGGCACCGCCGCCCCAATTATCATTGCTGCCGATTGGTGTGCTGCCGCCGGACGGCAATAAACGAACGACCTCGATCTCGGGATCCTCGACGACACTGGTCACGCCAAACACCGTAAGCGTTGGGCCGACAGCGCGGATCAAAATGTTCTTGGACGTCGTTCCGCCCAGCGTAAACCCGGCGGTCAGGCCGGATCCGATGTGCTTCAACACCGACACATTCAGAAGCCGCGGAGTCGCGCTGGTGAAGCTGTCGTTGGGCGTCGCATCGTAAATCTCCGCGATCACCACCCCCGTGGCGTTGCCCACTCCGGAGACTTTCACCGATTTGTCGCCGGACGCAAACGACGTCGAGACCGCGGCATCGCGCGAATCAGAAGAGATAAAACGAAATGCACCCACGCGGTCCATGGCGTCGCTCAGCCCCAAGGAGCCTCCCCAGTCGTCGTTGCCCCCGGTCGAGACCGGTCCCGAGAAAAGATCGAGCTGAGGATCGGCGAGCACCCCCGTGACGCCCAATTGGGTGAGGGCGGGTCCGGCGGCCCGAATCACCAGAGGTTTCGCCCCCGCGGTGCCGCTGCCGCCCACCACGAACCCCATGGTGAAACTGCCGCCGGGCGAATCGATCGCGGACAAAATCGATAGATTGATGATGCGACCGAGCGTGGACGCGGCCATTACGGTGAGCGTCGCGTTCTGACTCTGAAGCGTGCCGAAGGCATTCGAAATCGTTACCGAGTAATTTCCCGCCATGGCAGAGGTTGCTCCGGAAACGGTATAGGTCGCACTGGTCGCGCCCGGAATCGGATCGCCATTGAAGCGCCACTGGTAGGAGAGCGAGGCTCCGCCGGCGCTGACGCTAAAGGTCGCGGTCCCTCCGGCCCCGGCGGTGGTCGTGATCGCCTGGGGTTGCGTCGCGATTACGGGAGAGATGAGTGGCTCGCCTTTGGCGACGAGGTTGCTCCCGGATTGGGACACATAGAGCGTGCCGGTGGTATCCACCACGATGGCCGATGGATTGAAAAAGAGCGCGGAGCTGCCGGTTCCCCCGGCAAACGTCTGCAGTCCAACCGAACCGCCCAGGGTGGACACTGTACCATTTTTTAGGATACGGATCGTGGCGTTGAGCATGTCGGCAATAAAGATCTGACCCGCTGAGTCCACCGCGATACCCACGGGCAGTTGAAAGCGCGCCGCGGATGCCACGCCGTCGGCCGAGCCGAAGCTTCCGGCCGCTCCCGCGACGGTGCTGACGAGGCCGTCGCGCGTGATCTTGCGGATGGTGTGATTTGACGAGTCCGCCACGTAGAGATTGCCCTGCGGGTCGAAGGCGAGTCCCCGGGGGAAACGGAAGCGGGCCGCGGCGCCCGAGCCATCCGCCGATCCTGGAACCAGCGCCGCGCCGGCGAAGGTCGTCACCGTCTGCGTGCCCGCCGCGATCCGCCGGATGGTGTGATTAAACGTATCCGAAATGTAGATATTCCCGTCCTGGTCCCGGGCAATCGCGCTGGGGAAATTGAAGCGGGCCGCCGCGCCCGTTCCATCGGCGCTGCCGGGAACGTCCGCCGTGCCGGCAATGGTCGTAACGGAGCCGTCGGGGAGAACGCGCCGGATGGTGTGCAGTTGGTTTTCGCAGAAATAAATCGTCCGATCCGGTGCCACGGTGAGACCGAAGGGATAGTTGAGACTGGCCACGCCGGCGGGGCCGTCCACGTAGGCATCTCCCGAGGCCAGGCCCGCGACGCGGGTTACGACTCCGGCTGGGGAAATCCGGCGGATGGAGCTTCCGCGAGTATCGGCGAGGTATACGTCACCCGAGCTGTGCACGGCCACGCCATTCGGAAAATTGAAGCGAGCGCCGGCTCCGACACCATCCACGCGTCCGAAGTTTCCGCCTCCGCCTGCCAGCAGCGAGGTTTCGTAGGTGACGAGATCGAGTTTGCGGATCGAGTGGTTAAGCGAATCGGCGACCATGATGCCGGTGGAGGTGAAAGTCAGACCACTGGGTTCGAAGAAACGTGCTGCGCTCGCCGCACCATTGATGTAACCCTCCACATTCAACCGACCCGCGAGCACGCTCACCACGCCGGCGGGCGTTACGAGGCGCAGGGAATTGTTGCCGGTGTCGGACACAATCAGCGTGCCGTCGCCATAGGCGAGCACGCCGCTCGGTGAGTTGAATCGCGCCGTCCCTCCCGGGCCGTTCACGGCTCCGGAGCTCCCGGTTGCCCCGGCCAGCGTGGAGACGAGGCCAACGGGGGAGATTTTGCGAATCGTGTGATTTCCTCGATCAGCGACGTAAAAAGATCCGGCCGTATCGATGCTGATCGACTCCGGGAACCGAAACTGGGCGGATGGTCCCATGCCATCGTTGGATCCAGCGACCCCCGATGTCCCGGCAAACGTACTCACCACGCCGTCCAAGGTGATCTTTCGAATGATGTGATTGGAGCTGTCCACCACATAGAGGTTTTGCGCGGCATCGGCGGTAATACTCGCCGGCTGGTCGAAACGGGCGCTCAGAAGCGAGCCATTGGCAAACCCCCGGTTGCCCGGGATCCCGGCGAACAGGGTGACTTCTCCCGTGCCCGTGACACGCCGAATTGCGTGGTTGCCACGATCGCTGACAAAGAGCGCGCCGCGAGTGAGCGCGAGACCGGTGGGAAAAAAGAATCGGGCGTTGAGCCCGGTCCCGTTGGTCACTCCGGAAACCCCGGGCAGGCCCGCAAAGGTACTGACGGCGCCGCCGGTCGGGATTATCCGAAGCGTGTGATTGAAGGAGTCGGCGACATAGATGTTCCCCGAGCCGTCCGCGATGAGGTTAAGCGGCGTATTGAATCGGGCATTGGAAGCGGCGCCGTCGGTGGTTCCCGATTGCGGCGGCAGTCCCGCGAAAGCGGTCCACTGATACGTTTGGGCGTGGGCGGAAAGGCCTCCGGAGAGGAACAGCGCGATGACGAGAGACCTGAGTGGGAGCATGAAATGCGGGTGCGTTAAAAAGAAGAGAGCGCGACAGCCTAACGATGGTTCGTCCCGAACAGCTGGCGAATTTAGTCAATTCGCGCGGAGGAGTCGCCCCATCCCGATCATCGAAGGCTTGTCGGCCATCCGAATAACCGGTGTAGTTTCCCTAACACGATTGAATTCACGTATCCGTCGGCTTTTTTACCCCATCATGAAAAGACTTGTCCGCCTTGTTTCTCTCGCTCTGGCCTTGGCCGGGGCGCTTCGCGCTGAACTCAAGCTGCCTGCCATCATCGGCGACCACATGGTGCTGCAGCAAAAGCACTCCAACCCCATTTGGGGCTGGGATACGCCGGGTACCTCCGTGACGGTGACCTTTGCGAGTCAGACCCACACCGCGAAAGCGGGGGCGGACGGCAAGTGGATGGTGAAGCTGCGGCCCGTTCCGGCCAATGCGACAGCGCAAACGCTGAGCATTGCCGGCACGACCAAACGGGACCTCCGCGACGTGCTGGTCGGCGAGGTCTGGATGTGTTCCGGCCAGTCCAATATGCAGTGGTCGCTTGCCCAGACTTATACGGGAGATCTTGAGGCGGCGGCGTCGAACCATCCGAATATCCGCCTGATTTCCGTGCCCCAGGTCGGCACGCAGGAATTGAAAACGGATTTCGTGGGCAAGTGGGAAGCGGCCACGCCGGAAACGGTCAAAGCGTTCAGTGCCATCGGCCTGCTTTACGGTCGTTACATCCACGAAATCGTGGGCGTGCCCGTCGGCTTGATCGATAATGCGTGGGGCGGCTCTGCGGCCGAAGCATGGATCCGCCGCGAGACCATTGAAAAGGATCCGCGTTTCGCCGCCTTGATGGCGTCGACGAGCAAGCGGGAAACCGAACTGCAATCGGCCTCCGGCAAAAAGACCGCGGAGGATGCGCAGGCGAAGTGGAAGGTGGATAGCGCGAAGGCAAAAGCGGCAAAGAAGTCGGCGCCGCGCGCTCCCGTGCAGTGGCTCACCGGCAATGCCCGGCCGGGAAATATTTTCGCCGGCGTGGTGAATCCGACTTTAGGATACGGCATCAAGGGCGTGATCTGGTATCAGGGTGAATCAAATGCCGGGCGCGCGCACGAGCACGCCGAGTTGTTTCCTTTTCTCATTGAGCAGTGGCGCAAAGAATGGGCTCAGCCCGACTTGTCGTTCTACTGGGTGCAGCTGGCGGATTTTAAAGCCGAGAAAGCGGAGCCCGGTGACAGTGACTGGGCGGAACTGCGGGAAACTCAGACCAAGACGCTTCGTCTTCCGCATACCGGTCAAGCCGTAATCATCGATGTGGGCGAAGGCCGCGACATCCATCCGCGCAACAAGTACGACGTCGCGGCCCGGTTGGTTCGTTGGGCCCTCGTGCAGGATTACGGGATGAAGCTCCCGTACCGGAGTCCCGAATACAAAAGCGTTTCCATCAGTGGGAACCGCGCCACGGTGACGCTCGATTGCTTCGGCAGCACCCTGCGCGCCTTCGACGTGGTGGAAGCCCGGGGCTTCGCGGTCTGCGGCGCCGATCGGGTCTGGCACTGGGCGACCGCCAAGGTTATCGCGCCCGACAAGATCGAGGTGACGAGCGATCGCGTGGCCGCTCCGGTCGCGGTGCGCTACGCCTGGGCCGATAACCCGGTGGCAAATCTTTACTCCGCCGACGGTTTGCCGGTGACGCCGTTCCGGACAGACACCTTCGATATGATCACCAAGCCCGTGGCGGCGAAGTAAGGTGAAACAGACATTCCTGTCTGTCTCTGCGATCCCGTAGTGAAACAGACATTCCTGTCTGTTAACTCTCTGCCGAATTTCAGGACCGTACCAACGCAACAGGCAGGAATGCCTGTGTCCCCTCTCCGCCGCGCCCGCTCTCAGTTCGCGGGAAGGGCACACACCGGGGAGAGTAACTCGCGAAAGGTCCCCGGCTCGGGAAACTTCTCGAGAAAGTCGTCCGCCCCGAGCTTGGCCGCGATCTGGGCGTCCCAAAGCTCGTTCGCGCCCGAGAGCATATAGATTTTTATGCGATCGAGCTGCGACTGCTTCCGCGCCCACACCAGCACGTCGAACCCACTGAGCCCGTGCATGTTGATGTCGAGAAACATCACCACCGGCAGGTGGGCGTTACTGCCATCCGGACCGCAAAACTGCTTCAAAAACATAAAGGCGTCGCCGCCGTTCCGAAATTGAAGGAGGGGGTTTTGTACTCCGGCGGACTTCAGATGACGCACCAACAACATCGAATCATCCTCGTTGTCGTCGACGATCATCACTGGCGGGAGCAGGGTGTCGGCCTTCATTCTCCCGCGGATTGACCCGTAGAACCGCCTGGGGTTGCGCCCCAGACAGCAATCTCCGGTTACTCACTCGATTCGGGCCGATGAGATCCATGACAACCGGCAACGAGTTTCCGTTTGCCCCGCGTTCGGGCGGACCCCACGGTCCACGGTTCTGTTTCCATGAGCGACATTTCTCCAGACATCTCCCACGATCAGCATGCAGTCCGTCGGCAGAAGCTCGCCGATATGCGTGCGGCTGGCGTCGATCCTTTCCGCGCACATTTCGCGACGACGCATTTTTCGGGGGAAGCGCTGAAAGCCTATATTGAGGACGTGGAAAACACGCTTCCGATCGCCGTCGCCGGACGCCTCGTCGTCATCCGCGACATGGGCAAGAGCCAGTTCGTGAAGATCCTGGACCAAGAGGGCCAGATTCAGCTCTACGTGAAGAAGGATGTCGTTGGCGACGAAGCCTACGCCGCTTTCAAGAAACTCGATCTGGGCGATATCATCGGTGCCCAAGGTACGCTCTTTAAAACCAAGACCGGGGAGGTCACGGTTCGCATCACCCACTATGTCCTCGTCGCGAAGGCGCTCCGTCCGTTGCCCGAAAAGTGGCATGGCCTCAGTGATCCGGAGCAGGTGTATCGCCAGCGCTACCTGGACCTGATCGTGAACCAGGAGTCGCGTTACCGGCTGATGTTGCGCTCGCGCATCGTGTCGCACATCCGGCGCTTTCTCGAGGAACGGAAGTTTATCGAAGTCGAAACTCCGGTACTGGAGAACACCGCCGGTGGCGCGGCCGCCCGCCCGTTCGTGACGCATCATAACGCGCTCGATGTGGATTTCTTCCTGCGCATCGCCACCGAACTTCGGCTCAAGCGGATGCTCGTCGGCGGCTTTGACCGCGTCTTCGAGATCGGTCGCATTTTCCGCAATGAAGGCGTCTCGCGCCGTCATAACCCCGAGTTCACCATGCTCGAGGTGTATCAGGCCTACAGTGACTACCGCGGGATGATGACGCTGATTCGTGATCTTTTCACGACGCTCTGTCGCGATGTGCTCGGCACCACGCGGATCAAGCACGCAGCCAGCGGCCAGGAAATCGAGTTTGCCGGTGAGTGGCGCGAAGTTCGTTACAAGGATCTCATCAAAGAGGCGACCGGTGACGCAGACTGGTTTGCGCGCTCGAAGGACGAGAAGATCGCGAAGGCGGAAGCGATGGGACTCGGCGTGAATCCGTCGTGGGAAGAGTTTGAGATCACGAACGAGATCTTCTCCAAGAAAATCGAGCCGACGCTGATACAGCCGACCTTTGTCACGCATCTGCCGCGTGAGCTGTGCCCGCTGGCCAAGATCACGCCCGACGATCCGACTACGATTGATGTGTTCGAGCTCACCATTGGCGGGATGGAAGTCGCGCCCGCGTATTCCGAGCAAAACGATCCGGACGCGCAGCGGCAGATGTTTGAACAGCAGGCCGGCGAAGAGAAACAGAACATCGATCAGGACTTCCTCCTCGCCCTTGAGC
>CAYVDZ010000111.1:8490-10975 GCA_964450575.1 uncultured Opitutus sp. | reverse complement strand
GCCAGGCCACCTGGCAGACCAGCGAGGACGAAGCCGGCGTCGCGGTGTTCACGTGCATCGAGAAGCTCGGGGTCGAGCTCGGCGACGTGGGCGCATTCGTCTTCTGCGATGGCCCCGGCTCCATCCTCGGCATTCGCACGGTCGCCATGGCGGTACGCACGTGGTGCGTTTTGAAGCCGCGTCCGATCTTTGCCTACACCAGTCTGGCCGTGGTCGCGCACGCCTCGGGCCAACCCGGCCTCGCGGTGATTTCCGATGCCCGCCGCGATTCGTGGCACCTTTTCCAAATCGGTTCCGGTTTGAAGCGCGTTCCCACCGCTGCACTCGAAAACCTGCCCCGCCTCGTCACTCCCGAGGGATTTCGCAACTGGATGCCTCTGCCGCCCACAACGCAACACGTCCCCTATTCCCTGGCGGACCTGCTGCCGCGCGTCGCCGACATCGACTTGTTCCTCCCCACCGAGGCGCCCGATGCCTTTCTGCACGAAGAACCCAGTTACGTAACCTGGACGCCCCACGTCCACCGCGCTCCGGCCCCGCGATGAACCGACTCGAGTCTTGCATTCGCCCGTCAGTCCGCGCGCGCCACGCCAAGCTGAAGTCAACATGATCGACCCGAGTCGCACGTTGCGGTGTTGGGCGGAGATCGATCTGGCCGCCCTCGAGCGCAATCTGCGCCTCATCCGGGCTTCGCTCCCGCCACACATGCGCTATGTCGCAGTGGTCAAGGCAGACGCTTACGGGCTCGGGCTCCATCACGTCGCGGCCCGTCTCATGCACGCCGGCGCCGACTTGTTTGCCGTCGCCAATGTCAACGAGGCCGCCGCCCTGCGCGAACTCGGCCCGGGCTGGCCGATCCTGGTACTCAGTCCGTTGCTGCCGGGTGAATATGACGCGCTGCTCGACCACGATCTCGCCGCCACGGTTTCCAGCGAAGAGGAAGTCGCCCGCCTCGAAGCCGTTGGAAAAGCGGCGGGCCGCCCCCTTGCGGTGCATGTGAAAATTGACACCGGAATGGGCCGCGCCGGAGTGTGGCACGAAGAAGCTCCGGCGCTCCTGGCGCGGATTGCGGCGACGCGTGAGGTGAAACTCGCCGGTGTCTTCACCCATTTCGCCAGTCCCGAAGATGACCCGGCTTTTACCGCGGCGCAACGCGCCCGGTTTCTCGCCGTCCTCGGTCACTCCTCTGTGCGTGATACGCTTACAATGGAGAGCTTGTTCATCCACGCCGACAATAGCGCCGGTATCGAAACGCTCCCCGGCGTCAGTCCCTTCAACGCTGTCCGAATCGGTCTCTTGCAATTCGGGGTGTCCCCGCGGCCCAACACCCTTCTCGACCAGGTCAAACCCGAGCCCGTGTTCAGTTTTCACACCCGCGTAGGTCTCGTGAAGCGGCTTCCGCGCGGCACCACCATCAGCTACGGCCGAACGCACACGTTGTCGCGGGATTCAATTGTGGCGATTCTCTGCGCCGGATACGCCGATGGCTTGCCGCGGGCCGCCAGCAATCGTGGCGTGGTCCTCATTCATGGCGTCCGCTGTCCCGTGCTGGGCCGCGTGACCATGGACCAGACCGTCGTCGATGTCACCGATGCTCCACCCGTCGCGAGCGGTGACGCCGCCGTCCTCGTCGGCCGCCAGGACAACGCCGAAATCACCCTGGTCGAATTTAGCCGCAACGCCGACACCATCCCTTGGGAAACGCTCACGTCCGTCACGAAGCGCGTCCCCCGCATCTACAAAACCGCCCTCGGCATCTGAGCTCGGTTCCGCGCTCTTTTTCTTCTGCTGAAACCACCGTCGTTCACGAACGTCATTGTCGCTCATGTCACTCTCGTTCACCCCGCAGGACGCTTGGAAGCCGCTTCCGGACTCCGCGTGGAACGCGACTACCGCGCGCCATCTGCTGCGCCGCGCCGGCTGGACCGCCCGCAGGGCCGACGTGGATCGCTCCGCAAGCGAAGGCCTCACGCGAACCCTCGAGCGGTTATTTCCAACGCACGTGGCAGAACCCGACCGCTTTTCAATGCCCACGATGTTGGCGCGTTTCGAGCAAACGATACTCACCCGCCAACGCGAAAACGCCCGACTGACGGGCGATGAGCGGCTTCGCGCCCAGCGGGAAGTGCAAGACCGGATGCGGGTCGGCCTGCAGGAGCTGAGCATCAAGTGGCTGGAGCACGCCGCCCAACCCGAAGCGTCGGCCGTGGCGAAGTGGACGCTTTTTCTGGCCGACGTGTACGTGGTTTCAGCGGAAAAGGTCCGCAATCCCGCCGCCGTTTACCGCCACTTCGATATCCTCGCGACGCACGGACTCGGCCCGGCGCCCGCGTTGACCAAGGCCGTCTCACGTTCGGCGGCGATGGTGTTTTACCTCGATCTCGGCCAGAGCCAGCTGCGCGCGCCCAACGAAAATTTCGCCCGGGAACTGTTCGAACTCTTCCTCCTCGGCGAGGGCAATTACACCGAAGCCGATATCAAAGAG
>CAYVDZ010000111.1:0-8480 GCA_964450575.1 uncultured Opitutus sp. | reverse complement strand
ATCAAAGAGTCCGCGCGCGCGTTCACCGGCTACCGCTCCAATGCCGACGGCACCTTCCGCTTTGATGAGCGCATCCACGACAAGGGCCCGAAAACGGTCTTCGGGGAAACCGGCCCTCTCCGCGGCGACGACGTCATCGACTCCGCTTACCGCCAACCGGCCGCCGCAACGTTCCTGCCCCGCGAGGTCGCGCGTTATTACTTGAGTGAAACGCCTATTCCCGAGGAACACGTCGCGGCCCTCGGCGCCATCTGGCGCGAACGCGGTTTTGATTTGGGCGCGCTCGCCCGCGTCTTCTTCGGCAGCCAGCTTTTCTATGCGCCGGAATTCCGCGGCTCGATGATCAAGTGTCCGATCCAGTTTTATCTCGGGCTGATTCAGGACATGGATCTCCACATCGCCCCGCTGCCGCGTTTCACGCTCACGCCGTTGCGGCAAATGGGTCAGCTTCCCTTTCATCCGCCCAACGTCCGCGGCTGGGTCGGTGGTCGCCAATGGATCAACTCGGCCACGATCGCCGCCCGCCGGCAACTCGTCGAACTGCTCTTCTCGCCACTCGACGAAAAGTCCCTCAACGCGGACGAACTGTTCGAACTCGTGGCCGCCCGCTCGAACGGTTTCAACCGCTTCACCGTCTCGGACGAGCCCTTCGCTCCGTTGGCAAAACTGAACCCCGCTGAGGCCGCGGTGGCCCTCACGCGCACGTTTCTCGCCGCGGGTGAAGGCACCGTCGACGAGGCCGACGGCCTGCTGCGCGATTTCATTGCCGCCAGCGCCAACGACGAAACCCAGCGCCTCCGCCGTTTGCGCCGCGCCGCCGTCACCCTCATGCAATCTCCCGGCTACCAGCTTTGCTAAAAACGTCCGCGCGTCATTGCCCATGAATCGCATTCCTGCCCTTCCCACCACGCGCCGCGAGTTCCTGAAACGCTCGAGCCAAGGCGTCGGCCTGCTCGCCTTCAGCCCGTTCGCCCCGCAGTTCCTCGTCCAATCCACCCGGGCAGCGTCGCCTGCGCCGGAAAAAGACCGAAGCATTCTCGTGCTGGTCCAGCTGGCCGGCGGTAATGACGGACTGAATACGCTCGTCCCGTTCGAGGATGAGAACTACTACCGTTTGCGGCCCACGCTCGCGATTCCGAAGGACAAGGTTCTGCGCGCCAGCGACACGGTTGGCCTGCATCCCTCCTGCGGCGCGCTCCATGGCTTGTTTCAAGATGGGAAACTCGGCGTGGTGCAAAACGTGGGTTATCCCAATCCTAATCGCAGTCACTTCCGCTCCACGGAAATCTGGGAAACTGCGAGCAACAGTGACGAGTCCGCCGCGACCGGCTGGATCGGCCGCTTTCTCGACAATGCGTGCACCGGCATGCCCAAGGAAAGTTCGGATCCCGTCGCCGTCCACCTGGCCACGAACGGTGTACCGCAATCGTTCGCCAGCGCGCAAATTCACCCGACCTTCGGCGTCGCCGCGACCGGCGGCAATCGGCGCGATAACGAGGACTCCCGCAAGCTGCTCGAGCGCATGGTCGGAAAATCCGTCGCCAACGCCGCGAGCCACAGCGCCGCCGTGAGCAACAGCAACGCGAGTTTTCTCCAGCAGACCGTGATGGACACCCTGATGACCGATCGGAAGGTCCAGCGCGTGATCAGCGGTTATCGTCCCGGAACGTCTTATCCGGCGACCCAGTTTGCCGGCTCGATGCGCAGTGTCGCGGCCCTGATTGCCGGCGGCCTGCCAACCCGGGTTTACTTTGTGGCGTTGGGCGGATTCGACACCCACAGCGGCCAGGCCAATCAGCATGCCATGCTCATGACGCAGCTGTCCGATGGACTCGCGGCGTTTCAGAAAGATCTCGAAGCGCAACACTTGGACGGACAAGTCGTGACCATGACATTCTCCGAATTCGGTCGGCGCCCGAGCGAGAATCAGAGCCGCGGCACCGACCACGGCACGGCGGCCCCGCTCTTCGTCATGGGCTCACGGGTCAAAGGCGGGCTCCATGGCACCGCCCCCGAATTGAAGTTGGAGCGGAATCAGGATCTGACGTTCAGCACGGATTTCCGCAGCGTGTATGCGACCGCGCTTGAACAGTGGCTGGCCTGCCCACCGGAAACAATTCTCGGCGAACGCTTCCCATCGCTGGAAATTTTCAAAAATCTGGCCTAGGTTTGAAGCGTTCAGCCGCGCCGGAAACATCCTTTCCACCCGGCTGAGCAGAAGCCCGTTGTAGGTAACGACGGACATTACGCCAACAGAGTCAGGCCGCTCCTGAGTGTGCTGGGAGCGGCCTTTTGTCGGAGTCGTGGCGGCTGAAACTGGACGCCAACTAAACCTTCCAGCCTTCGCGGGCGGCGATATCGATATAACGGTTCAGTCCGCGATTATTGGTGATCCGCCCCGCCTTCGCGTCCCACGCGAGACGTTTGCCGGTGCGAACCGCCAGCACGCCGAGCAGCACCATTTCCGAAAGCGGAACCGAATACTCGAAATTGGAACCTGGCATCGGTCCGACCTTCGCCACCGCATTCAGCCACTCCTTGACCGGCCCACCTGCGACCCGCGGGATGCTCGCGGGCGGGCGGTTCTTCTTGAACTCTTCCATGACGGCTGAGCCGAGCAGGCGCGGGCTGTCGGGCCGCCCGATCGGCGCAAACAAGGTGTTCTGCGACCCGGTCATAAACATGCCACGCTCGGGCAAACCAGGCTTCTTCGGATCATCTTCCCAATTCCGCGGCGCCGGCGGTTTCATTCCGGCGCCCTCATACCATTTCAATACCACCGGCGGCCGCTTCCCGCGCGCCGCAAACTGGTACGTCACTTCCGCCGTGCGCGGCGAAATTTCCGAACTCACTTCGCTCACCTTGGCTTCCACCGCAGTCGGCGAACCCAAATCCAACGCGTAGAATGGCCCATCCAAGGTGTGACACGCCCAGTCGCCCAACATGCCGTTCCCGAAATCCCACCAGCCGCGCCACGTCACCGGCGCGAGCAAGGAATTGTACGGCCGCTTCGCCGCCGGCCCGAGCCACAGATCCCAGTCCAGCGTCGAAGGTGGCGTCTCCGCCACGAGCGGCAATGCCTGAGGCCGTTTGAAATACCGTTCGGGAAACTCGGGTGACCAGGCATGCACTTCACGAACATCCCCGAGCACGCCGGCATCGGTCCACTCTTTCATCAGGCGGATGCCATCCGTCGCGCGGCCCTGATTGCCCATCTGCGAAACAATTCCCTTTTGCTTCGCCGCCGCCCGCAGCGCCCGGGCTTCGCCCACGGAATGCGTGAGCGGCTTCTCCACGTAGACATGCTTGCCGCGTTGAATCGCCATCATTGCGGCGGGAAAATGGTGGTGATCCGGAGTCGACACCGTCACCGCATCAATCTGGTCGCCCATCTTCGCGAACATCTCGCGGTAATCCTTGAACAACGGCACTCCGTTCAGATCCGCGCTCGTCAGCTGAGCCGTCTGCTTGAGTTCGACCGCGCGTTGATAGGTCGCCGCCACCAGCGTCTCGTCCACATCACACACCGCGACGATGTTCACGCGCGGATCCTTCATCAGTTCGGAGACGCAGTAAAACCCGCGATTCCCGATGCCAATACAGGCAACGTTGATCCGGCCATTCGCGGCCAACCCGCTCTGACCAATGCTGAAACGGGGCAACGAAAACGCGGTCGCGGCAACCGCTGATGTTTTGAGGAAAGTCCGGCGCGACAGCGCGGAAAGGGATCTAGAGGGGTTCATAGGCAAGAAATAAATGTAACGGTTCGAGTCCCGCCGTCGAGCGAGCAGCGCCCGGCGGCAAAAAAACCCGATCAGCCCTCGTCCCCCGCGAGGAATCCTCGGAAACCAACCTCAACCCGAAAATTCTACGGTACTCGTGAACTCGCGACCGCTCGCCCGCTCCCGTACGACGACCGTGGCGCGATGCTGACCCGGCGTAAGATCCGGCAACGCCAGGTGATGCGCGTGTTCCTCAAAAAGTCCGTTAGACCGTTTCCGTTCGACGAGGAGCGGCTCACGTTGCTGTCCGTCGACGGTCAGGCTCACGAATTCGCTGATGGGCTGCCGGGCCAGTCCCTGCGGCGTATTCTCCCAGGCACTACGCATGCGTAGGAGCACGCCGCGTTCCGGCCGGCCGGCTTCGAACTCATCCTCCGGCTTCACCACCGCGAGCGACACCATCGGCCGGGCGATCGCCGCGTTGTCCCACCAGCGCCAGGCACTTTCGCGCGCCTTCACATACTCCAGCACGGCCTTCGAACCACTGTGCATCCACGTTTTTCCCTGCGTCCACTGATCGCGTCGAATCGGCACGACCCAATCTTCCCGCAACGCCCGCAGCCACGCCTCCCACGTCGGCTCGGTGCCGAGAAAGACCGTGCGAAATCCGGTCGTCATATCACTAAACCACCACGGCTCCGGACCATGTGCGTCCTGCAAGGCAATGAACGGAATCTGCCCCCGCCAGCGCTGTAGAAAGGGCTCCGTGTTGGTGAAGTCCGGATTGCCAAAATGAAAGGTGCTGATCGCCGCAAACCCGCCCCGCTCGACCGAATCATCGAGCAGCATGCGCACGAGTTCCTCGTTCTCCCCAAACTGCCAGACCAGCCGGCCGCCGCCGCGTTCGAGCGGAGCCAGTCGGCGCGTGCGAAACTCCGGCCAGGAAACGGCCTTGGTATTTCCCCGCTGCGCCAGAGCAGGTCCGATCCCGGCGCCCGCCGGCGCCACCAGATCACTGGTGTGACTATAGGTGCCGAGGCCCGGCACGTTCACCCATGTACCATACTCTTCGTTCGCGACAAAAAATGTGACGGGCACCCCCCGCGCCGCCGCCACGGCGCGCGCTTGCGCGAGCCATTCGGGCTTCGCATTCTTCGCGCCCCACAGATCGATCTTCAGCGATCGCGCGAGTTCGACCGCATCCTGCGGACTCCCCTGCCCGTGGGCCTGGATTTGAATTGTGAACACACGGAGATTTTCCGGCAGCGGCGCACGGATTGCCTTTTCCCGGACAACGGCCGCAGCCGTCGCGCTGGCGCTGTCCCGAACCCGTGGTGAATTGAGCGCCGACAGCGCACTCAGGGCATCCAGTGCATCCAGCGCGTAATAGGTCGCGAGCGGATTGCTTAGCCATCCCGGACGATCACTCAAGCCGCCGTCCGCCGTCATCAAACTCTGTATATAGGTCACGCATCGCCGCTCCTCGCGCGGCTTCGCACCCAGCAACTGCAAACTGCGCGCCGCCGCTCGCGTGTACGCCACGTCATCGACTCCGCCGAACTCCGGGTTGGGTTGAAACGTGAAGCCGCCATTCTCGCGCTGACCCGCCTGCAGCCACGCGATCGTTTCCGCCTTTCGCTCGTCGTGTCCACCGAGGATTCGCTGCGCCTGCAACCCCCACCACGTGTTCATCACATGACCATCGCCACCATCCGCCGCCGGGGTATTGTTGAAACTGCCGTTCCCCCGTCGCCGCGTCACCAAATACGATCTGTACGCTGTGAGGTTATTCACCGGCAGCCCGAGCAACGGACGCGCGAGCACGGCACCGAGTTCGGATTGGAAAACCGGATAACGCTGCTGCTCGTATTGCGGCAAATAAGCCATCGGCTCCGTCCACGCGCCGATCGTCGTGCGGAATGCCGAGACATCCTCATCGAGCCACGCCAGGGCCTGCACTTGTTGGAACTCGAACACCCGCCGCTCCTGCTCGAGCTTCTTCAATTCCCGTGGATGGTTCGCCCGCACAAACGCGGCCACATCCGCTGAACGCGGCACGGTCACCTGCAACAGTCGATAGCACCCGATCACCGCAAACGTCGGCGTCAGATGCGCGCGCTCCTGATCCGCAAATCCGTAACCACCCGTATCCCGACGGAGCGTTTCCAAGTAAGCGATGATCGCCTTGGCCGCCGGCGTCGAAGCCGGTCTTCCCACCGGTTGGGCCCAAGCCTCGCGCGGCAACGCGACCCAGCCGCCTGCCACGCCCAAGGTCTTGAGCAAAGCTCGCCGGGTGATACGTGAATCCATTTTTTTAATACGTGAGATGAACGGACGAATTCGGTGCGTGGTCTTCCGACCGCGCGGCAAGGAGATCCTCCAGCGTCACCAACCTCCCCGCCCGGTCAATCCGAGACGTGCGCAGGTGATGGCATTTATCAATCGCAGTTCGCATTCGTTCACGGTCTGGACGCGACGCTCGCCCGCCCGCTACTGCGCCTTCCCAATTCGGAAATTTCACCCCTTCCCTTGTCATTGCGGGCCCGGGGAACGAGGGCGCGGCGATCCAGCTCGCTGGATTAGCGTAGGGCAGGTCTGTGAACCGCCGTAGGCAGGTCCCAGACCTGCCCTACGCTTCGAGCAATGACAGATGAACTACCGTCTGCTGCATGGTTACGAGTAGGCGTGAGAAAAGTCCGGACTACGCCCGCCACTTACTCCGCCGCAGCATTAAGGGGCCCTTGTCGGATTCACCGTCCGTCGTCGGCAGAAGTGAGCGCTGTGTGACGTCCATCAGCGGAGCCAGTTCGCGGTCCGCGGCCTCGATCTCGGCCTCGAGCTTTTCCAAACGAGCCAGCTGCTTCTGATGGAATTGCACGAGGTAATCCTCCGATGCCTTGTCACCCTCCCTGGTCTGGAGCATCGCATTCTGACGCATCACCGCATGCAGCGCCGCGTGTTCCTTGAGCAGACGCAAGAGCCGCAATTCGACGCCCAACTGCAGCACCTCCCGCACGGAACGTTCGTGAACTTTTTTGCGCAATGCATCGCTGATCGGATCGCTCCCCGTGGCCTCCTTGTCCGCCATGATCTTGTAGCGAACTTCCTGCAACGCCGTCTCGAATTGGCGCCGCTCTTCCGAACTCGCCCGGCTCGCGAAGCGGGATTGCCAGGCGTTAAACGCCACCGGCGACTTGGCCGAAACCGTTAGGTCCATCAGATCGCTGGCGCTGCACCCCACTCCGAGAATCAGGATGAAACCAAGCAGTATCACGAGGGAGGTCCGCTGCATCGAAGTGCGAACCGCGTTCAAAGGGTGCACTGCCTGGATCGAATTCATGGAGGTTAACGCCTCAGGCCCTTCTACGTACCTTATTTTTCAATACAGCGTGGTTACGCGGGCGACTTCAGTTCAGGCGCACTAAGGTCGGCGCATCCGAGGTGCATCGAATCAACCTGTCAGGTCTCGTTCTGAAAGCAAAAAACAAGCGCGTCGGTGGGACGCGCGTGCAGGTTACGGGGACGACGGCCACGTCGGGCCGGGGAGTGACCCGGTTTACTTTTTGCCAGTCATGGACGCGAAGAAAACCTTCGCTTCGCTGACGAGGCGGTTCGGGTCTTCCGCGAACGCTTTACTGTCAGTCTCGATCGCGAGCACGCCGGACCAACCGGACTTCTTCACCTCGGCGAAGAGGCCTTTATAATTGGCCTGGCCTTTTCCGATCTCGGTGTCGGTCGCCACGATCTTTCCATCCGCGGCCGTCTCGGCCACCTTGTCCTTGAAATGCATGTCGAAAACGCGATTCGCGCCGTAATCGCGGAAGACCGCGGCGGCATCAAAGCCGGCGGCCGTGACCCAACCCACATCCATGCACACGCCGATGCGGGAATCACGTTCGGCGAGGATCTTCTTCACGGTCGCCGGATCACCATAGACCGAACCCTTGCCGTGATTGTGGATTGCGAGCTTGATGTCGTATTCCTTTACCAGCTGCTCGAGATTATCCCAGATCGCCGGTTCGCGCGGCTCAACGACGATGACCTTGGCGCCGATCAGCTTGGCAAACACGAAGAGCTGCCGGTTCTTCTCCTTGTCCATACTCGTTCCGGCGACGCCGAACGTGTACGGGATCAGTCCGTGCTGATCGAGGATCGCCTTTTTCCGCAACGTCTCTTCCTTGGGCGCAGCGGGATCCATGTGCTTGGCGATCAATTGCAAATGCTTGATCTGATGCTTCACCGCAAAGGCGACGACTTGGTCGAACTCCATATTTCGACACGTCCAGGTCTGCAGACCGATCACGGGGCCCGAACCTTTCATGGAAGCAGACGCGGCCGCGAAAACGCTGCCGGAAATTGAAACAAACGCCGCCAGCAGGGCGACGCGACACCAACGGGGGGAGAAATAACGCATGGGTAAAGCGGAACCTTAGAACCAGCGCCGCCTGATGCAAGCCAGTCGTCACCCCGCGTCAGGACAGCCACGGGCCGCCGATCCCACGGGGCCACGCCTGTTACTTGTTAGCGACCACCCGGGGCCAGTCACCTATCCTGCCGGTTCGAGCCCCCAAGCCGACGGTTTTGACGGCGCTTTAACGGTCCCGGTCGCACCGTTGGGGGTCGGCGTTTGGGGCGATTTCGGAACGCGGCATTTCGGCCCATGCCTCCAGCAAGCGGGTACAAGGTTCAATCCCCACCCGCCATGAATTGTTTTCATCAAAAAGGGAGGGCGTCCGGACGGTCGCGCACGTTTATTGC
>CAYVDZ010000110.1:0-10987 GCA_964450575.1 uncultured Opitutus sp. | reverse complement strand
GCATCAAACCCACCCGTCCGCGGCCTCAACGACCGTAGGACTCGCCGACCCGATCGGGCGATCACAATTCCAAACAAATAACAATCCAGCCGACGTATTTCAAAACAGCGGACCCGCAGGGCCCGCCCTAACTTGAGCCGCCCGTGCGAGTACACGTCGTTTTTGACCTAAAGCGTCGCGAGCAATGTCAGCTCCGGCGACTTAAGCCACTCGGCGAAGCGCTCCCGGGTGGCGTGCTCCCGCAAGGTAGCCTCACTCAGGCCGATGCCCCGTAACACAAACTGTGTGAGCTCCGTGACCAAAGCGTCGGCCCGCGCGCTGTAGGTAACAGCCGGCCGTTCCGCCAATCGCACGAGACAAACCAGCGACGCGGTGTGATGACAGAACCAGAAGAGATCCTTATCCACCGACTCCACTTCCACCGCGTCGCCAGTCGCCCGGGCACCCGCCAGTAAGGCGCAAAACTGGCGGCGCATTTGTCCAAGCTGCCGGCCCCCGAAAACCCGGCCGGCGTAGAGCCCATCCTCAATTAGACTGCGATACAGCAAACGCATTGAAGCATCCGCGTGATCCGGGCGCTTCACCACAATTCCTCGAATGAGGAAGTATGTCAGTTTAACCAAGGACTCGGTCGTCGGCGGCAACTGCGCGATGCGCCCGTAATCCAGTTCAAAGCTGTGTGAACAGTAATCGTAGATTTCGGCACACAAATGCTCCTTGGTGGGATAATGACGAAAGATCAAGGCCTCGGAAACCCCGCTCACCGCCGCGAGCTCCCGCGTGGTGACGCCGTCAAACCCTTTTCGGGCCACCACGGGAAGAACGGCGCGGGCGATAGCTTCCTTGCGTTGCGAAGCGGAAAGACGGCGGGACGGTTTCGGGGTTGGCATGGGGTAAGTCGCTAAAAGGCTGGGAGGCCGCACTTCGGTGGCAAACGTTTTCAAGGAGCGGGCTTTAGTGAGTGAATACTTACCAATCGATGCCCGTGGCATATGAAATGCTGACAGGGGTGATCCGTACCACACCATGAAATCGACATCCACACCGCGCCGTTACTTGCCGTGGGGCCTGCTCACCTCGCTCCTGTCTGGCGTTTCTCTTCCTGCCCAGACCCAACCTGCCGTTCCTTCGGAGGCAGTTACCACGATGGAGAAATTCGTCCTGGCTGAAAAAGTCGACGATCCGACCGGCATTCTGCCCAACGCACCCGCCGATTCCGTCTTCGGCATCGGGCTCAAGTCCATCGACACGCCGCGGTCGATCAGTGTCGTCACCGCGGAAATGATCGAGCTCTTCAACATCGACGACATCAACAAACTTGTCGCGCTGACCGCCGGTACGTACACGAGTTCGTTCTTCGGTGTTCCGGGTGCACTCGATATCCGCGGTGCACCTGGCGAGACGTTTTTCCGCGGCATGAAGCGGATCAAGAATCCGGGGAATTTTCCCACGCCGATCGGCGCTTCTGATCGCATCGATGTGGTGAAAGGTCCGCCGTCCCCGATCTACGGCCCGGGCCCCATTGGCGGCTACCTGAATTTTATTCCCACATCCGCGCGCGCCTCCACCGGCCGTTATCTGGGCAAGCCCACGGGCAAAATCGCCACCACGTTCGGCTCCTTCGACAAACGCGTGTCCACTGCCGAGGTGGGCGGACCAGCCCCGATTTTCGGCAAAAACGGCGGCTATTATGCGTACGTCCTCACGGAGAACTCCGGCAGCTTCTACGAAAACAGTTACCAGAACCAACTCATCATCCAGTCGTCTTTCGACTACGATCTCACTGACACGGTGCGGATTCAGTTTGGTGAGCAATATCATTACTACGGCGGGACTGAGAACGCCGGCTGGAATCGCATCAGCCAGGATCTGATTACCAATCATAACTATATCACCGGCAGCCCGCCGAGCATTGATACCAATGGGGACGGCCAGAACAGCCGCGCCGAATACCTCGCTGCTGGCGTCAACGTCCTGAATTTCGCGCTCGCCAACCGTCCCTTCGGAAATACCAACCCGGCCGCGCCGAATCCGAACTACCAACTGATCAACCCCGGTATCGCGAAGCTTGAGCGCCATCAGGTTCTCATCGCCGCCGGAGACGAGGTGGACTCGAAGAGTTTCGGAGCGTTCTTCGACATTGAGAAAACCTTCAGCCCAACGTCCACGCTCACGAACAAGATCTTCGTCGACTACCTGGATCGCTATAAATTCGCCGCCTACGGTTACTCTCAAAAACAGGAAGCGTTCACCTTCGAAAACAAATTGGTCGCCGACACGGTGCATTCGCTCTCCGATTCCCTCAAGGTGACCAGCTCGACCGCTGGCTCGTTCTACTATAACAAAGCGAATGGCCGCAGCGACGTTTCATCCGAAACATTCGAACGCCGTGACATCACCAAGCCGTCGTCGCCGATTGATCGCGCCGCTCACGCCTACGACCGGCCTGACCTGAAGCCATGGGATAACGACATCACGTCTGAATACACCAACCTGTCTCTCGGCGTGGTGTCCGCCATCGCTTTCAGAGAACGCACCAACGTGCTTCTCGGCGGCCGTATCGATTATATTCCAAAGATCACCTCGCGGACCAACGGCATCAATGCCCCGCTCGTTCGTCCGGCTCCCCTGCCCGGTCGCCCGCAGTTTGCCCGCGGTGAAGATGTGGAAAATGATGACTCCGGCGCTTCCTGGAACATCAGTGTTTCGCACAATCTCCTCGTCAAGATGGGCAAGCTCGATGTCCTCACGCTCTACGGCACCCGCGCTCACCAATCCTTGATCAGTTCCGGCCAGGATGGTGAAGTCGCTCCGGGAGTCGTGCTCTCGGGTCCGATCAACGGCACCGAACTCAAAGAGATCGGCCTCAAGGCCTCGATGCTCGACGGCAAACTCTTCGCTTCCGTCGCCGCGTACTCGCAAACCCGGTCCGGCGTCTCCGACGGCTCCGTGGATCTCACCGTCACGGCCACCAAGGGCGAGGGGCTTGAAACCGAAATCCGTTTCGTACCATTCAAACAATTGAGCTTCACCGTCGCCGCCAACTGGCAAAAGACGGTTTACGATCCGCCGCTGGTGCTACAACCCAGTGGTCTCTATAGCGTGAATGCCGGACTCCAATGGGGCAATCCCACCACGACCGGAGTCCCCGGCGCCAACGCTTACGGTGGAACCGTCTTCACGTCCGTTCCACTCGCGCTCGCCGCCACCGATTTCATCGAGCGCGCCGGTTCGCCCGACAAGGTCATCAGCGGCTCCGTGTCCTACACGATGCTGAACCGGCTTACCGCCACCTTCAGCGGCACCTACCAATCGAGCGTTTCCGCGGATCGTTTGAAATCTGTCATCCTGCCCTCCGCGATGGTGTTCAACGGCTCGCTGGGCTACGGGATCGGCAACTGGCATCTTAAGGCCAGCGTCAGCAATATCACCGACGAATGGTATTATCGGTCGAACTTCCCTGACATATTCGGCGGAGCGGTGGTACTCCCGATGCCCGCACGCGGCTACGAGTTCAGCGCCTCCTTTAAATTCTGATCGCTGTGCCCTCTATTCCCGGGAAACGCGCGCATTGATGGCACGCTACGCGCTATCCAGGGAGACTCGGCCCAGGTGATTACCGTCTCCCAAGTTTCCAAACACTTCTCCGGTGGTACCGTTGCTCTGGATACGGTCGATCTAACGGTCGCCCAAGGAGAGTTTGTCAGTCTCCTTGGTCCATCGGGTTGCGGGAAAAGCACCTTGCTCCGTCTGCTGGCCGGCCTCGATACCGCCAGCAGCGGGATCGTAACGGTCGGAGGCCTTGCCCCCATCGAGGCCTGCCGCCGGGGTGCCATTGGAGTCGCATTTCAGCGCCCCGCCCTGGTTCCCTCTCGCACCGCGTTGGAGAACATCCAGCTGACGCTGGAAATTGTCCACCGCCCCGGATCCTTCGCTCCCGAGGAATTGCTCCGCCAATTCGGTCTCGCTGCTTTCCGAAATCATTATCCCCACCAGCTCTCCGGCGGCATGCAGCTGCGCGTCAACATCGCCTGCGCCCTCGTCCATCGCCCGGAAATCCTGCTCCTGGACGAACCTTTTGGCGCGCTCGATGAGATGACACGGGAAAGCCTCACCGGGTGGCTGCGCAGCGTCCTCGCCGAGACCGGACAGACTGTCGTGCTGGTGACGCATAGCGTTGAAGAGGCGGTGACGCTCTCCCACCGAATCGTGCTCATGCGTCCGCATCCGGGCCGGGTGCAATCAATCGTGACCGTGCCGGCCGCGGCGCGCACCGGCGATTGGACGAACCCGGCCGTCGTCAGCGAAGTCACGAGCCTGCGACGCCAACTCCACGCCGCCCTCCCGGCTGAAACCGTCGCATGAAGGCGGGGTTTTCATTTCTTCTGGTCCTGCTGGCCGTGCCGGCACTGTGGCAGATTATAGTGTGGGTGTTCGAACCCAAGCCCGCCTTCCTGCCTCCGCCCGCGATGGTCGCCGGGGTTCTCTGGAACGAACGAACCTCCCTCCTCGGGCATACCTTCACGACCCTCAGCGAAGCCGTCATCGGCTATGCGATTGCCAACGCGATCGCGTTCGGCCTCGCGGTCTTCTTTTTCCATGTGCGCGGCGCCGAGCGCGTGGCGACCCCGTGGCTCGTCGTCCTGAAGAATGTCCCGTTTCCCACGGTCGCGAGCATCCTCGTCGTTGTCATGGGCGACTCGCTTGGCCCCAAGCTCATCATCGTCGTGCTGGTCACGTTCTTCCCGATCCTCGCCAACTTGAACAAGGGCCTGAAGTCCGTGGACCCCGGCCTCGTCGACCGGATGCGCACGCTCCACGCCACGCGTTGGCAAATCTTTTCCAAGGCCGCATGGCCGGCCTCGTTGCCTTACTATATTGCCGCCCACGAAATCGCCTTCACCGGCAGTATCATCGCGGCGATCGTGGCGGAATGGCTCTTCGCCCAGCGTGGGCTCGGTTTCCTCATCGTCCAGGCTTCAACCCAGTTTCGCACTGACCGGTTGTTCGCCGTCACCATCGTCGCCAGCGGATTGGCCATGCTTGCCTATGCCTTGGTCGGCTTGGCCGAACGCCACGTTCTACGGTGGCAGCGCGCCTGATCCAGTCTCAAACCCCACCACCTCCGTTTCCGTGAAATCTCCCGCCCGTTCGCTCTTATCTCTCTGTATCCTCGCTTTGGTGACAGGGTGCGCGCCCGAGTCGGCGTCGTCCGATTCCCGCAATTCACCCCCGGGCAAGACAGTCGGATCCCTGAATGGCCCGGTTGCATCCGGCGAAACCTACGAGCAGACGCTCGCGCAAGTAAAAACGCGGATGCCCGCGGCCCGCTACACGACGAATGAATTTATTCCTGCCGCCGACACGCCTCCTCCCGAATACACTCAGCGGATCAAGCTAAAGATTGGCATGCCATGGCTCCTCAATGACGAGGAGGCGCCGTGGTATATTGCCGTCGAGCGGAAATTTTTCGACCTCGTCGGACTCGATGTCGAACTGCTGTCTGGTGGTCCGGCTCATAACTATCTCGCCGTGCTCGCCGGAGGCGGCGTCGATCTTGGCGTTATCAATATGACGACTCAGGTCACAAAGTTCATCGCGAGCCCGACCGGCGCCGACGTCGTGATCGTTGGGGTTACCCTCCGGGAAACTCCCGAAGCAATTCTCGCCATTGATCATGAGACGCCCCGCGACCAGCGCTCCACCCGGGTGTTGCGAGCCACCGACTTTGCAGGAAAAACCATCGCCGTTGAAACCACGTCGCAATACGTGATGGAGAGCGTGCTCGCCCTCAACGGCCAGTCGCCGGCCCAGGTAAAGTTTCTCCGCGTCTCGACCCTCGACACGCTGGTCATGGGCCGCGTCGACGCCATGGCCTCATGGATTGTGAATCAACCGCGCTTGTTGGAAGACGCCGGCTATAAAAACTGGATGGCTTACCCGTTGGCCGAACACGGTTGGGAAGGTGCGGCCGACGTCACGGTCGTTCGGCGGGATTTCCTGGAAAAGAATCCGGCAGTCGTGCGCCGCTACCTTTGGGCACTGCGCCAGGCGGTCGAGTTCATGCTCGACGAGCCCGTTGCAGCTGCGGCCATCACCAGCCGTTACGCCACCGGCCAACCCCTCACGCCCACGCAAGTCATGCGCCGTTTCGAACTTCAGCGCCATCTCGTAATCGGCGATGACCGCTCCGGGTTGCTCCACGTCGATCCCGATGCCATCGATCGCACCGCGGCCCATATGGTAAGAGCCGGGGTCATTTCGCTCCCTCAGACTCCGCGTTAAAAGCATCGGGGCAGCTTCAAGCCAACACCCTGCGCGCGGTTCTTCGGATTCTCCCGAGGCACGAATTCCGATCAAGCGACTGCCCGAAGTGGCACGCCGCCTCTTCGTAGTGCAGATTCCCCTACACCCGCACACCGCGGCCCAGCCCACCCCGCGGTCGTCTCGGCCGGCACTCGCAGCCGACCATCAACTCCGCTGAATCTAGCCCACGGTCGCCACTACCATCCGCCGCACCGCATCACGCGCTTCCATTTCCACCACCCCAGGATCGGGATCTGTTAATCCAAACGCCGTAAGCCCGAGATAGTCGAGAGTTTGATCAGTATCCAACGGGTGAAACAAACCCGCCTTCACATCACGAAACATCCGCTCGAGGGGAAATTTACGGGAAAACGAAGCGCCACCTGCCACGCGCATGCCCAGGTCGAGGACCCGGGAGCTGTTCTCGATCGCGATCATTTTCGCGGCCGCCGCCTTGCGGGTCCAATCATCCGGCGGATCGAGATCGAACTCCGCCGCCGCTTTCCATAACACCGCGCGCGAGGCCTCGATCAATGCGTCCATCTCGCCGATCTTGACTCGCACGTTTGGCAAATATCCCAAGGGACGATTGAGCGGCGGCTTCTTCCGCGCCGACATCATCGCCACCAGAAAATTCCGGGCAGCCAGGGCGATTCCAATATAGATTGAGGCATTCGCCAGCGGGTTCGTGGTAAATAAATGCATCACTCCCCCCCGGGTGAAGGTCGGGCGCTGCAACACCACGTTCTCGTCCGCCAAAAACGCGTCCGTAATCGTCGTCGTATTGGAGGCCGTCGCCCGCATCCCCATCGCATTCCAATCCTCTTTGAACGAAAGCGCCGGCGTCTGTACCGGAATCAAATACGTCAATACCACCGGGCCGCCGGGCGCTTCATCCCACGTCGCCTCGGAAAAGAAGCGGTCAAGGGCGATACTCTGGCTGCTGAAGATCTTCACGCCATTCAACCGCCAACCACCGTCGACGCGCGTCGCCCGGGTCTGCGGACGCAACAATCCGATCGCATTCCCCGGCTCCGTAAACGAGCCGCCAATCACCAAGCGCTGCGCCGCGACTTCACTCAGTTGGCGGGCCACGTGTGGCGAGCGCTGCGTCTGCCAGAGCAGCGTCAACATCGACACGGTATTGAAGTGCATATTGACCGCGAGCGCCGTGGAACCGCAGCCCTCGGCGAGTTTCTCCTGCGCCTTGATTCGCTCAAGGAGCGTCGCCCCCGCCCCGCCAAAATCCTCCGGGACATTCAACGCTATATAACCGCTTTCCTTCAGGGCCTCGTAGTTCTCGAACGGGAAGGACGCCTCGCGATCATGGTCCGCCGCCCGCGCCGCGAAATCCTGGGCATGCCGCGCAGCCCAATCGATGAAGCGGATTTCCCGGGTGGTGTATTGTTGGGAAAACATTGGGGTTCAAGCGCCGGGGGCTCAGTCAAACTTCAAGTTCCACGTCCGTTCAGTGTACCCATACGCCACCGGCTTTACCGCGCGCAATGGCACCCGCCAATCAGCCGTGCCATAACGCGTTTCAAAGGCCGCGACATTCTCATCGTAAGCGGCCAGCAAGCGAGCCTTCACCTCCGCTGGCGTGAAACTGAACTCCAAGCTCGCCCGACCCAACTGCACCACTTCTGCCCACGAGAGCTTGAACTCCTTCACCGCCGTAAAATACTCGTCAGTCATATTGCTGTCCCACATGCCGCGATCGTCGGTGTTAAGGCTCACGGGAATTCCAAAGCGCAGGTATTCAGGAAACGGATGCTCCTGAATGTCACTCGTGTATTCGAGGAGCTGATTCGAAACCAAATTAATCTCCACCATGAACCGGCTGTTCCGCATCAACAGCATGGTATCGGGATCAGTGATGAGATTGTAACCATGCCCAATCCGCGTGGCGCCGAGCAGGAGCGTATCGCGCACATGGGCATTGGGCTCGTCGACCTCACCACCGTGAATACTGATCCCGATGCCCGGATACTCGCGCCGCATTTCCCGGTAGACTTTAAGAAAGCGCAGCGGGTAGCCTTTGTCGTTATCCTCGCGCCCACCCATGTTGATTCCCACCCAGCGCCCGGGATAAGCCGCGAGGAACGCGTACGTGCGGCGAACCTCCGCTTCGGCAATCGGCGCGAAACGCAATACACTCGCCTGAAATCGCACCGTCACCCCGGTGGCTTGCGCGTCGGCTTGCGCCAGCCGCGCCTCATACCGCACCGCCATCTCGGCACCCGGCACAATGCGGCCGTCAGGATCACTCAGCCCAAACGCCGGCGCCTGCGTCTCCAAATAGAGGAGACCTTCGGCCCCAAACGCCTTCATGTTCTCCACCAGAATCTCCGGGATGCAGTGCGCATCGGTGACGAGGTGATTGAGTCGAACCCAGGTAAATTCAAAGAACTCATCCCGCCCTTCGCCGGGCCGATCGAGCCGGACGGAATCGAGCCACTCCTTCTTCTCCGCCGGCGTTAGATCCTCAAGGGCTTTAAACTCGGCCCGATTGGCCTCCGGCAGCTTCTTCCAGGCGGACTCACGAATTGTTACCCAATACACCGTGTCGATGTTCCGGCCCCGCCAGTCCATTCCACTCGGCCCCACATTAAGAATACGTGTCCGGGTATAAAAGGTCTGGCCACCGTTGCGCTTTTTGTCCGTCGCCAGAGTAAACCACCACTCGGGCAAGCCGGCCCCGCCCAGATGATTGTGCAAATCACCCCCCTTCGGCAACGCGTACAGCAGCGTGTACAATTCCGTCGGAGTGGCTGTTTGCCGGATTTCCACCCACCGCTCTGCAAATCCAGCGGCGGGCGCCGTGTTCGCCGCCGACCCAGCCACGATCAGGGCAAAGAGAACCGTGTGGCGGGCGCGCATAAGTAAGTACATGCTTACTTAGAGCACGCTACGTGCCACTCTCCAAGCCCGGTGGCATGCATCCGGCTAGTGATTTATGCCGCATAAAATCCGGCCCGGCGCCCCGGTATTCGCCCGTCCGGGCACCGTCTCTCGCCGAGGAATCCGTCTTTTCCCATGAAAACTACATCCCTCACCTGCCTTGCGTTCCTCCTCGGCCTTGCTTCAGGCGCGACCGCCGCGGAGCCCCCGATTATCGTCAAAGCCGTCATTGTCGTCACCTACGAGGACGGCGCCTACACCGGCGACAAACCCGGAGGGCTGCAACCCTGGGCGGAGGGCGAAAAACTCCACCAGATCATCTCCGTGCCCGGAACGTTCCGCGGCGACATCATCATGAACGCCAATGGCGTGATCGGACTCGTCTCGGGACGCGGCCCGGTGAATGGCGCCTCGTCTGTGATGGCGCTGGGTCTCGACCCGCGGTTTGATTTTTCCAAGGCGTACTGGTTCCTGACTGCGTTGACCGGCTTCGATCCGCACGACGCCTCACTTGCTTCCGTCATGTGGGGTGAGTGGATTGTCGACGGCGATTGGGCCCACGAGGTCGACGCCCGTGAACTGCCCGCTGACTGGACCACGACCTATTTCCCCGTGCATTCCGACTCCCCGGATCGCATTCCCGCCGGGCGTGGCACCACCGAGCTTCTCGCCGTGCGGGAGGCCTATCAGCTCAATCCCGGGCTCTCGGCCTGGGCGTATCGGTTAACCAAGGACACAAAGATCGCGGATACGACGGCGATGGCCGACTACCGCCGGCGCTTTGCCGGCTACCCCAACGCCCAGCGTCCGCCCTTTGTCCTGCAAGGCTCGAATCTGGCCGCCGGCACTTATTGGCATGGTCGTTATCGCACCGACTGGGCCAACCGCTGGGTCGGGTTGTGGACCGGTGGAAAAGCGAACTTTGTCTCGACCTCCACCCCGGACGGCGGCCGCATCGGTGCCCTCACCGCCCTGTCTCGCGCCGGCCGGGTCGACTTGCAGCGGATACTACAAATGCATTCCGCGATGAACTACTCCATGCAGGCGCCCGATATGACGGCACTCGAAAGTGTCACCTATGACACGCCCACCCGTCCGCACCCCGGCATGGCACCCGCACTGGCCGCATCCTACGCGGTGGGCAGCCAGGTGTTGCAGGCGTTACTGAAAGACTGGCCCCAGTATTCCAACGAGATCCCTGGCGCGGCAAAAAAGTAACAAGCCAACGGATACGCTATTCGCTCCGAAGGCACCGCGCCGAAGCGACTGCGCCCAACCCGACCGACCGCCTCGGTCGGTCGGGTTGTAGCCGGCGTTCATCAGACTGCCAGCCCCAGCGGCCTTACCCCTGCTCCTGCTCTCGCACTATTTCGCCGCAGCCTGCACCGCCGCCAAATAGGCCCGCTTCTCCTCCGGCGGTAGCCAGGCAATCTCAAAGCTATTGGCTGCCAGCGTCACGATCTCGGCGCGAGTCAATCCGACCGCCTCATGAACGATCCAGAAAAGATCCCCCACCAGCAGACTGCGCATCATCCCGGGGTCGTCCGAATTGATCGTCACCAGCAATCCCAAATCGAGCATTTGCTTGATCGCGCGAGCGCGAAACGCGAGACGTCCGGGAATCTCTGCATAAAGCAGCGTCGGGCAGACTGTCAGCCCGATCCTCCGCTCCCGCACCGCGGCAATTAATTTCGGATCGTCCAGCACGTTTATCCCATGGTCGATTCGCTCCACCTTAAGTTCATCGAGGCAGCCCCAGATGTGCGCCACCGTGTTCGGC
>CAYVDZ010000109.1:952-11030 GCA_964450575.1 uncultured Opitutus sp. | reverse complement strand
CCGAGCGCCCGCAACTCCCGGGCGACAAGCCCGGCGGTCTTCGTCTCCATAAACGACAACTCCGGATTCGCATGCAGGTGTCGATAGATTGCTTCCAGAGAACCATACTCCGCGTCAACCCTCGCTTTAACCGCCTCGCGCACCGCTGGACCGGCCGCGAAGGCCGGGGCGATCGCGAATAGCCCGACCAAGCCCATGAGGCGCAACCTGGCACACCGGTCCGAAAACATGGAATTCATCGTTATATAATTTGCGTGTCCGCTCCCCGAGCTTATATGAATCAAGAAGACGGAGACGAGACCCTACTTTTGACCTGGCTCGTCACCCCTCTTCAAAAGACAGGTCTGATCTCTATTGATTCACTGGCTTTGTCGACGCTCACTCACCTGGTCAGAAGAATAAAACAAACCGCTTCGTTCGCTTCGGCTAATTCCGGGGCTTCCTGGGGTCACGGTGGTGAGCCTGCTTCGCCTCAATCGAAGATGGGATAAAAGGTATTGAAGGCTTTCTCTCCAAAATACCCTGGATCATTAAAGCGACGGTGACGATCGAGTCCATCGATCGACGCCATCTCGGCCGGATCGAGTGCGAAGTCGCCCAAGGCCAGGTTCTCGGCGAGTCGGGCCGGTGACTGGGTTTTCGGAATGACGGCGCAGCCACGTTGCACACCCCAACGCAGCGCGATCTGCGCCGGGGTCCGCTGGTGCCGCTCCGCGATGCCGATGACCACCGGATCAACCAGAACCGACTCCTCAGCCTTCGCCATGCCCAATGGCAGATACGATGGCGCGCCCAACGGCGAAAAAGCCGTGACCGCGATCTTCTCCTCCTGACAAAATCGCAGCTGCCGCGGCTGCGCCAGATAAGGGTGCATTTCCATCTGGTGCACCGCCGGCCGAATCGAACAGTAACTCAAGACATCGCGGAGCAGCGAAATCGTCAAATTGCTCACGCCAATCCGCTTCACAAGTCCCGCACGTTGCAACTCCTCCATTGCGCCCCAGGTGTCGGCGTACGGCACCGGAATCGGCTTCATCGCCGGCTGGGCGGCTTTGGGATCGAAAATCCACTCAGGCGGGTAACGCTCCTCGAACGGCACAAACGCGAGCGCGATGGGAAAGTGTATAAGGTAAAGATCGAGCACGTCCAATTGCAGGTCGCGCAGCGTGCGTTCGCAGGCAGCCCGGACGTACTTGGGCTCATGATACGTGTTCCACAGCTTGGAGGTAACCCAGACATCCTCCCGTCGACAAAGGCCGTCGCGCACCGCCGCCGCCAGTCCGGCACCGACGGCCGGTTCATTGCCATAATCACACGCACAATCGAGATGCCGGTAACCGACCCGCAGCGCCTCGTGGACCAAGCCCGGAGCAGTTGCATTCGGCAGTTTCCACATTCCGAGGCCGACGGCGGGAAAGTATCCGCCATCGGGAAGCGGAATACTCGAGGGGGGAAGGGCAGGAGAAGACGACATCGCCGCATTGATACCAGCCTGCGGCTTTACGTCACGACAGAATCACCGCAAACAGAAGTCCGGGGCGTTGTGTGATACAGACATTCCTGTCTGTTCCGAAGCTTTAACCCAAACCCCTTCCGAACCAACAGACAGGAATGTCTGTATCACCCATCACGCCCGAGCCTCTCGCGAACCCTACCGGAAATACCCCTCGGCGTGAATCACGCCGGAGTCCTCATCACCCGGCTCGGACGCTTCCCGACAGGACTCGGGAAAAGCAGACTGGCGTTGAAGCCAGCGCACCAGGCACAGGCTGTTCGTGAGTGCTTCGTGCAAGGCCGAACCGAAATCATAGGCCTGGCCATCAAAGCCGGCCTCGGCCACGGCCTGATCAATCGCGAGCATCACGGCAAACATGCGACCTCGAATGCCAGGGATATAAACATCAATGGCTTCGTTTCCGAGATCGATATTGGTCTGACAAGCCGCCGCATTGTGACTGTGATGCGAACGGCAGGCCTCGGGCCGCGCCTCGTAAACCGAGCAACTCCCTTCCTTCAGAAGCGCACACGGGCGTCGCAACAGCGTCCGCTCGAGATTGGACCGCCCGGCCACGGCCGCGCGATGAACCGCGGTTCGTTCGATCAGCGCTTCGAGGTCCGTCGGAGAAAAGTGAAGCTGCACATGATGGGCGACGATGAACACCTCATGCGCCAGCAGTCCCACGGGCACGTGACAACAGGCGCCACAGCCCGCGCGACATGCGATCGACTCGCGAGCCGCCGCGGGCGCCGACGCCATGGCACGATCAAACTCCTTCTGAGAACTTTCGAGGACGTTGAGGAGATCGTTCGGATTGCGCGTCTTCCGAAGTCGTTTCAGCACCGTCGCCCCGAGCTTTTCGAACAAGGCATCTTCTTCCGGTGAAAATTGGGCGCACATTTGAACCACGCACTCAATCGCGGACTCCGAACATCACAAGGTCCGTTCCACGAAGACTAGGGGCGGAGTGACAACGCGTCGTCCCTGAGAGATTTAGCCTATTGACGCCCCCCCCGCCGTCCGTGGCGCAAGCAGGGATCCCTCGCGTAATGGACTCGCAGCCATTGACAGCGGGATCGATCGATCCATCGTCATACGACATGGAAACGGTTACAATTTCTCCCAAGTTTCAGGTTGTTATTCCCCAACGCGTGCGGGAGGCGATGGGACTTCGCTCGGGTGAGAAGGCGCACGTAATCGCCTATCAGAATCGGATCGAGATTATTCCCGTGCGCGACGTGCGTAAACTCCGTGGTTATCTGAAAGGCATCAACACCTCGTTTGTTCGTGAAGGCGACCGGATATGAACCTGATCGATTCCTCAGCGTGGCTCGCGTACCTGGCGGACGAAAAGAACGCGGACTTCTTTGCCGCCGCCATCGAAGATACGGAATTACTCCTGGTACCTACCGTATGTATATACGAGGTCTTCAACGTCGTCCTGCGGGAGCGCGGAGAAGACGACGCCTTTCAAGCCATCACTGTGATGCAGCAGGGAAACGTGATTGATCTGACAGCGGAGTTGGCCATCGAAGCAGCCGCGATCGGTCAGGCCGAGAAACTAGCGTTTGCCGACTCGATCATATATACAATTGGTCAGAACCATGGCGCGGTCATCTGGACGCAAGACGCACATTTCGCCGGAAAACCAAACGTCCAGTACAGAGCCAAGCCCACGGCGCGGGCTCGCTGATTCGACTACTTCGTCGCCGCGATGTATTCGCTGAGCGTTTCGAGGTGTTTGATAAAGGTATCTGTCCGGATGGTGGGCGTGCCGCGATAATCGACCAACCACCGGCCTTGGGAATCCAAGGCCGCGATTGCGGCTCGCACGTTTGGCTCCAGACTGCGCAGGCGCGCGGCCTTGCCCTCGGCGGTCGCGGCCTTCGCTTCGGCACTGCGTCGGTTCTTCAGGACCTTTTCGCGACCGTCCCGCTTCACCGCTTCGTAGGCTGAAATTGCGCCAGTAACACCATACGGCCCTCGCCAGGAATAGCCGGTTTGCCGTTCGGGACTTAAGTCTTCGAGGCGGTATTTGATCTTACCGTCGCGGTCACCAAAAACCGGCGTGTTAGTGCGGAGCTCATACATGCGCGCCCAGATGCCCGGAGCCACTTCCGACCGTTTGAACCACGCAATCGCCCGCGGCAGCGGCTCGAGGTATTTCTCGTCACCGGTTTCCAGATACAGCTCCACCAGCAGGCGCATCGCCCCGACACTTTCGCCCGAGCAAACACTCGGCGGCTCAAAGGCCCGCGCCCACGCGGGTTCCAACTGCGGATTATACTGCTGCGCCCAGACCGGCTGCGGCTCCGGCATCTGCGCCAGCAGGAGAAACGCTCCCCCTTTCAGTGCTGCCGCCCGAAGCTCCGGACGATCCAGCCGCTTCGCCGCCTCGAGCAGTGTCGTCACGCCATCACGATGAGTGTTATCATTGAGCGTATAGTAACCGTTGTAATTTAATTTAGGATACTCCCGGGGATAGTCCGCCGGGTAACGGGCCGGACGAACCGGATACTCCGCCGCATCCACCCGCTTTCCGTCCCAACGCTGCGGCCAGCCACCATTCGGAAGCTGGGCTTCGAGAAGTTTCGTGAGACCGTAATCACGCGCCTCACGGATGCGGCGGTCCCGCGGATCGTTGGCATTCTTGCTCGCATCAGCAACGGCGACCAAAAATCGCAACGCGCTCTGCGTGTTATCGTCATCGAAGGTCGTGATGTTGCGCCGAGTCGCCGCCTCGGTCGCGGAGATCCGGCCGATGTCGCTGCGCCGGTACCAGCTGGTGCTGCGCGTCGGATCAAAATCGATCAGGTAATCCCAGCCGCCCGACTCGAGTTGTCCGGTCGCCAGAGCATCCGCCGCCGCTTTCGCAGCATCCAGGTAGGCGGCGTCTCCCGTTGCTTCATACGCTTTAAAAAAAGCCATGCCGACCGCCGGCGTGCCCGGTGGTTGCACCCAGATTTGAGTCGGGGTCGCAGTAGTCTCGCCCGCGCGTTGCGACAGATCGGACGAGTAGCGCCACAAGTAACCGCCTTCCGTGGAAATCGAGCGCATAAAGGCGGTCGCCTTTTGCATCGTCGCCGCGGCCTGCTGGGGCAGAGGAGCTTCGGCCGCGAACGACAGCGTCGCGAACGAGACGACCAGGAGCTTGGGCGCGAACCTGAGAAATAGACGAATGAGAGAGTTCATCGGGCGGGATCCAGCCAAATCATTCAACCTAAATTCACCAGTTCATTTTAGCCACAGATTACACCGATGGGCACGGATACGGAGGATTAACTAATGAAGAGGCACCTAGCCGCAATTCACCCGCAAGGTGAAGAGACTGTAATTTATAGTGCCTTAATAATCTGTGTTCATCCGTGGAATCGTTGGCTGCAACTGCGTTTTCTAAGTTTGAGCCGCGGGCGCGAGCCCGGAGGCAGAAGAAAGACGAATGGAAAGAGACGGCGCCGCCCACCGCGTTCGCGTAAGATTCAGTAGGAGGGATAACCCGCGCACTGTTCAGCCGACAGGCGGGACTGCGCAACCGGGACCGACCGCGGCGCTCCCCTGATCGTCGGCCTACTTTTCGTCCACGGCCAGGAGTGCGGCAGGCCCCAGGCGAGACTTGAGCTGGGCCAGATAAAGGCTCCGCGGTTGCACCGGCGAGTTCGTCGACTCGATCACGCCCAGCGGTGCGTCCGGCGCCCACGAGCCGGGGACGAAAGTGCCCACGCACCCGATTGCATAATTCTGCGCCGTCGGCGGCTGCTGCACCACGAAGCTCTTGCTTCGACAATTCCACAACACCTGGGTCGCCCCCGCCCAGCCGTGGCCGGTGCCGGCATACTGGCGATCCTGCACGCGAATCTCGTTATCATCAAAAATATTATCATAGAGCGTGCCCACCGCCCAGCGATGATGAGGACCACTGTCCGCGTGCGACTGCACGGCCGTGCCATCATAAAATACATTGGGCCCGCGGGTCCGCGACCCGTTCACAAACGTGTGCCGCGACCCGCGCGAATGACAGCGAAGCACGAGACCATACTGACCGTTCAAGGAGAACGAATAGCGCCGTCCGCCCGTGATCTGGGACACGGGATCAAGATGATGACAATCCTCCAGTGTAACGAACATGGAGTTGTTCGTGGCATTCAAGCCGTGACAGAAATGCATGATTACGATGTCACGAGCCCAAGCGTTTTCCACGTGGCCGAAGTTGACGCCCGTCCAGGCATGGTCCTCGTCGCTCGTTTCCTTGCCTGCCTCGTAATCCGAGACCAGCCGCAGTCGCTCAACCCCGCACTCCGAGATTCGCGGGTAAGTATAACGATAAACCGAAGCGCCGCCAAACTCCGCATCGATCGCATTCATCACCGGCGCATCGAGGGTCAAACCCGTTCCGTCAATCGCAGTGATCGTACGCTCGAAATGCAGATCGTAATCGCCTGCTTTCCATTGCTGCGTCTCGCCGGGTTTAGAGCCAGGTCGTGGCTTGATCCGATCCATCCCCAGCGCGCTGATCCAAGCGGCGGTGGAAGGCCGATGCACGATGACGCGATCGCCCACGGAGAACCCCGCGACCGAGTCCAACCTGAGACGGTCGCTGCTCCAGCGCACATACGGATCCATGACTTGGCGACGCGACCCCTTGACCTCGGTGCGGGTCGCGCGCGCCGCACCGACGTCAATCAAGGTGCGCTGTTTTTTTCCCGTCGCGACGATCACAGTGCCGTCCAAACCCGACCCTTCGCCGCGGAGGACAACCCCACCCGTGCGCATCAGCAGAGATTCCTCCATCCGATACGTGCCGCGACGCAACAGCACCGCTCCGCGCCGACCTTCGGCATCAGCCGGCTGCATTGCCACCTCGTCAATGGCCGCCTGAATCCGCGCGCCATCATCGCCCGCGGGCAGTGGCGTAAGCGTTACAACGATCGGCACCTCTGGTAAACGCACGCCACCCCCGCGATAACCCGCTCTCGAGAAGTCCGGGATCCCGCCACCTTCATCCATGCGGTAGGCCATCACGCCATCGGGTTTCTCGATCACCCATTCACTCGCGCGGGCGGAACCGGGTTCCGCAGCGGACAGCGCCGTCGGCAAACCAATCAGAAAAGCCAGGGTAAGAAGCAAACACGGGCGGAGTACCATCATGCGTTCGAGGGTGCAGCCCCACGAATGAACGCAAGCGAACGTTCCACCGACCGCTTGCATTGCCGCCGGGCAACCATTCGCTACCTGCAAACGTCGTGCTCACGGAAGGGGCCCGTTTCGGGGCAACCCGCATTCGGTCACCCCCTCTTTCCTCCTCGCCGCTCTCAGCCGAAACCGCCCCTGCTCTCTACCATTGGTGCCGAATGGATTGAAGGCCTGAAGGTAATACAGGCATTCCTGCCTGTTCTGGTGGTTACGTTCCGTGGTTCTATTTTACGATTTGAGGTCGGATTCGGAAGACAGACAGGAATGTCTGTTTCACGCCGGACATACTCAAATTCTTCGCTTCGCGTGCGCGCCAAACCTGTATACGAAGAGAGCTGGTCAAATCCCGCCCCATGCATCGCCTTACCCTTCTCTGTTTTCTTGGTCTCGTCGCAGTGGCGCATGCGCAACCGGCTCCGGCTTCGGTCGCGCCCGTTCCACCGAAGCGCATTCCAATCCCCGGAATCACTTTAACGGATACAGAACGGGCTGAACTCACCTCCGGTGCCGCGGCGCTCCAGTCCGAGATCGATGTCCTCGCCCGGGAGCTTGCGGCCAATGCGGATTTTTCCGCCCTTCTACCGGATGTGGAAATTTTTCACAAAGCGGTCGACTGGGCGTTGCGCTATAACGAGTTCATGGCGGCGAAGGAGATCGCCGCCGCCCGCGCGTACCTGACTAAAGGCCGCGAACGGGCGTCGCAACTGCGGGAGAAAAAGGCGCCCTGGCTCGCCGCCACCGGTCTGGTCGTGCGCGGTTATCGCTCCAAGATCGATGGCTCGATTCAGCCTTACGGCCTCGTCGTTCCCGAATCGCTGCAACGTACCCGGGCCACGCCCCTGCTCGTCTGGCTACTCGGACGCGGCGAGAAGCGCACGGAGCTCGCGTTCCTCTCCGAGCGAGAGGCCGCCCCTCCCCAGCTCACCCCTCGCGACACGCTGATGCTCGTTCCCTACGGACGTTTCTGTAACGCCACCAAATTTGCCGGAGAGGCGGATGTCTTCGAAGCCCTCGCGGCTGTAGTGGAGCATTATAAAGTCGACGAAGACCGGATCGCGGTCGGTGGGTTTTCAATGGGAGGTGGCAGCGCCTGGCATCTGGCCACGCATTTCCCCGGCCTGTGGTGCGCGGCCTCACCCGGTGCCGGTTTCGCCGAAACGCCAATCTTCACGCGGGCACTGTCGCCCGGCCGTGAACCGCGGACGAAATGGGAACAGACCCTCTGGCGGCAATTCGAGTCAACCGGGATTGCGGGCAATCTTTTCAATGTGCCGACCCTCGCTTATGCGGGTGAGCTCGACGGACAAAAACAAGCGTCTGATTTAATGGACGCCGCCATGGCCGGGGCGGACCTCAAACTGGAACGTTTTATCGGCCCACAAACCGCCCACAAATATCACGACGCGACCAAAGCCGCGCTCACGTCGCGCTTCGAGGAGCTCATCACGCAAGGCCGCGACCGGGTTCCGCGGGAAATCCGGTTCAGCACGTACACGCTGCGCTACGCCGAGTCTGCCTGGCTGCGCATCGACGGCATGGACCAGCATTGGGAACGCGCGGACGTGAAGGCCCGCCTCTCCGGCGAGAACGCCGTCAGCATCGAGACCCAAAACGTTCGCGCCCTCACCCTTGAACTCTCTCCGCGTGCGATCAGCATCGATGGACAAACCGTGCCCGCCGTGCATTCATCCGACAACCGCGTTCATCTCAGCAAACAGGATGGAACGTGGCGGACAGCGATGATGGAACCAGCCGGGATATTACGAAAACGCCCGGGACTCACCGGCCCGGTGGACGACGCGTTTGTCGAGCCGTTCCTCTTCGTGCGGCCCACGGGCAAGCCGCTGCATCCGGAGCTCGGGGTGTGGGTGGAAAGCGAACTCACGTCAGCACGCACGCTCTGGCGTGACGTCTTCCGGGGCGACGCTCCGGTGAAGGCGGATCGCGAGGTGACCGAAGCTGATATCGCAGATCGGAATCTGATCCTCTGGGGCGACCCATCGTCCAACGCAGTGCTGGCGCGCCTGATCGCCCGACTGCCGGTGACGTGGGACGCGAAATCGCTTACCTTCCAAGGGCAAACGTACGACGCGAAAACCCATGCGCCCATTCTGGTGTTTCCCAATCCTCTTAATCTGCGTCGCTATATTGTATTAAACAGCGGCATCACCTTCCGCACGGAAGGCTATGGGAATAACGCCCTGCAAACGGCCAAGCTGCCGGATTGGGCGATCATCGACCTCCGCACGCCACCCGATCCACGCTGGCCGGGGAAAGTGGTCGAGGCGGGCTTTTTCAACGAGACTTGGAAATAATTTATGCGCACCTTATTTATTATACTTAGCCTGATGCTCACAAACGCCGTGGTCGCCGGTACGATCTCCACCTTTGCCGGCACCGGCGTCAAGGGGTTCTCAGGCGATGGCGGGCCGGCTTCGGCCGCGCAGCTTTCGGATCCAAACGGGATCGCGCGCGGTCCTGACGGTGCACTCTATATCTGCGATACAACGAATCATCGGATTCGCAAAGTCACCCGCGATGGCCGCATCTCGACCGTCGCCGGCAATGGCGAAAAAGGCTATGGCGGCGATGGCGGTCCCGCGCTCGCAGCGCGGTTGAACGAGCCGTATGAAGTGCGTTTCGACGCGGCGGGAAACGTATGTTGGGTGGAACGGCTGAGCCACACGGTGCGCAAACTCGACGTAAAGACCGGAGTGATCAGCACGCTGGCGGGCACGGGCACGGCCGGTTTTTCCGGCGACGGCGGTCCCGCCACGCAGGCGCAGTTGAGCGACCCGCATAGTCTGGCGTTTGACCGCGCGGGCCACCTCTATATTGCCGATGTCCGCAATCATCGCGTGCGCAAGGTTGATGCGAAAACCGGTATTATCAGCCCGCTCGTTGGCAATGGGACGCGCGAGCCCACGCCCGACGGCGCGCGCCTGGTGGCGACGACGCCGGTGGCGGGGCCGCGAGCGCTGGACATCGATCGCGACGGCAATCTCTGGCTCGCGCTGCGGGAAGGCCACGCAGTCTATAAACTCGATCTGGGGCGCGGCACGATTCACCACATCTCCGGCAATGGTCAAAAGGGCTTCTCCGGCGATGGCGGCCCCGCCAAGGGCGCGACGCTGAACGGCCCGAAGGGAGTCGCGATTGGACCAAACGGAAACGTCTTTGTCGTCGATACCGAAAACCAAGTAATCCGCGTGATTGATCCAAAACGCGGCACGATCGCCTTGGTCGCCGGCAGCGGAACGCGAGGAGACGGCCCCGAAGGCAACCCACTGACCTGCGCGTTGAACCGGCCGCATGGGGTTTTTGTGGATCCGGATGGTGCGATCTTCATCGGCGACACCGTCCGCGTACCGCCCACATTCCCGAGAAGCG
>CAYVDZ010000109.1:0-942 GCA_964450575.1 uncultured Opitutus sp. | reverse complement strand
TCGCTGAGGCAACGTCCAGCGTGAGGGCGGCGGGCTTTCCCCGGTGAAACAGGCATTCCTGCCTGTCCGGATTTCCGTGCGCCGCAACTCGCAGACAGGAATGTCGGTCTCACTCCGAGCCTCCGTATTAACCGCAAAACGCGATCCAGGCTTTACGAACGTTTAACATTCGCTCACATAAATGCGCCGCTCCGTCGTGTCCGCTCTCCAGCTTTAACCTTCTGCCATGCGTCCCGGTTTGCTCAGCGAATCCCTCCCCGATCATGCCATGATCCCGGGTGGCGCGAGTGTTGCCGCCTGGCCCACGCTTTTGGTGGTGGACAGTGACGCGGAGATGCTGAGCACCTTGGTCTGTTATTTTGAGAATCGCGGATTTCACGTCGCCGCGGCGACGAGTATCGTGGAAGCAAAGGCCATCTGCCACCGGCGCCGCAACTGGACGTTGGTGCTGGCCGACTTTCATCTCCCGGATGGCACCGGCTGGGAGCTCTGCTGCTGGATGCAGGAGCAACCCGGTTGGCAGAATTTGCCCTTCATCATGATGTCGGGCAGCATGAATTGTTCGGCGCTCTGCAACGGCGCCGACTACCTGGCCAAGCCGTTTCATCTGGACGATCTTGAGGCCCGGGTCCGTGCCTTGCTCGGGCGCAAGTAGGTAGCGAGTCGAACGTCCACGCCTGACTCGCGAGCCGATTCTGTCGATTCGAGACGGGGTGCGCGACCTCGGGAATTCTCGGGAAGTCTCCGTGGACGACCGCAACGAGTTTGCGCGAATTGGAGGGATCGAACCCACGGAGAAGAAGTGGATGCCGCCGCCCTGAACTTTCACCGGCATCGGCATTGCCTTCAATTCCTATAACGAGAACGTTTCCTCACCCCGTTATGAATACCCCTGCCGCTTTCTGCCGCCTGGCGTACCTCGGCGTCCTCGCGCTCATTTGC
>CAYVDZ010000108.1:0-11037 GCA_964450575.1 uncultured Opitutus sp. | reverse complement strand
GAAGAAAGTCACGTTGAAGCCGACGAAGATGACCCAGAACGACAGCTTGCCCCAGAATTCGGAGACCTTGCGGCCGAACATCAGCGGGAACCAGTAATGGATGCCGGCAAGTAAGGCGAAGATCGAGCCGCCGATCAGCACGTAATGAAAATGTGCGATGACAAAGTAAGAGTCATTCTGCTGGGCATCCGCCGGCGCCGCGGCGTGCATCACGCCGGAGAATCCGCCGATCATGAACATCCAGACGAAGCCCAAGGCGAACATCATGGGCGTGCGCATCACGATGTGACCGCCCCACAACGTTCCGATCCAGTTGAAGATTTTAACGCCGGTTGGCACCGCAATCGCCATCGTCGCCAGGGCGAACGCCGCCGTCGCGACGGTGCCCATGCCCGTGGTGAACATGTGATGGCTCCACACGGTGAATCCAAGGAAGCCGATGGCTGCGCCGGAGAACACCACAATCGGGTAACCGAAGAGCGGCTTGCGGGAGAAAGTGGGGAGGATCTCCGAGATGATTCCCATCGCCGGAAGGATCAAAATGTACACTTCCGGGTGACCGAAGACCCAGAACAAATGCTGCCAAAGGATTGGCATGCCGCCGAGCGAGACTTCAAAGAAGCCCGTGCCGAAATTACGGTCCATCATGAGATAAACCAGCGCGATCGTGATCGCCGGGAAGGAAAGAATGATCAGGAATGACGTGAAGAGCGTCATCCAGGTGAACACCGGCAGGCGCATCATTGTCATGCCGGGAGCGCGCATGTTGATGATGGTGACCATAAAGTTCAGCGAGGCCGCGATCGAAGAGACTCCGAGGAGCTGCAGGCCCATGATCCAGGAATCGATCGAATGCTGAGGGGTGAAGGTCTTCGAAGTGAGAGGAGCGTAACCATACCAACCGGCATTCGGTGCACCGTGCGTGGCCTCGGGCAGGAACCATCCGATATTGAGGATGATCGCGCCGGCGACAAAGGTCCAGAGCGAGAAGGCGTTGAGGCGGGGGAACGCAACGTCACGGGCGCCAATCTGCAGCGGCATGATGAAGTTGAAGAACGCGGATCCCAGCGGCATCACGGCCAGGAAGATCATCGTCGTCCCATGCATCGTGAACATCGTGTTGTACTGCTGCGCAGTCAGCACGTCATTGTTCGGCACCATCAGCTGAGCCCGGATCAGCAGGGCCTCAAAGCCTCCCACGAGGAAGAAGAACAGGGCGAACACGCCGTAAAGGAATCCGATCCTTTTGTGGTCGACGGTGGTCAGCCAGCTCATGAGTCCGTAGTTGGAACTTGGGTGGGAGAGAAGCGTCGGCTGGGCCGCCGGTGCGTGCTCCTCTTTTGTGAGGTAAGCGGGTTTGGCCAGGTCCATGGGTGTGGGAATCGAGTCGAGTGTTTTAGAAAAGTGGGAGGCGGATGAACCGCGAACGGGCCAAAATCTCAAGTAAGGCGCCGCGGCGGGCTGAAGGAGCAAAGGATCTGTTTTAAGAAGAGGCGAACCGGCCGCGACGTTCAGGATGAAGCTTGAAAGCGTTTACACTCGGTAGGTCGGAACGGTTCGGGAGCAGTGTCACTTCAAGCTTTCGAGATACGCCACGAGCGCAACTTCCTCTTCGTTCGTGAGCGTGATGTTGTTGTCCCGGTATCCCTTCGCCATCTTGTTGCCAGGCTTAACGACTCCGGGATTATGCAACCAGCGCTGCATCTGCTCCCGATTGTTTTCCAGCAGCCCTCCGGCAATAGTGGAACGGGATCCGATGTGAGTGAGATCGGGGCCGCTGATTCCCGCTGCGCCATGTCCTCGGATGGAATGGCAGGCGAGACAGGTCTTCGACCCAAAGAGTTCGCGGCCTTTCGCGATCAGCACGGGATCTTCAGTACGCGCATCGGGGACTTGCAGCGCCCGCCATGACTCGAGCGGGTTAATGTCGAACTGTGCCGTCACGCCCGTTTCATTCTGGCGGAAGGTGCGCAACGCGGCGAACTGCGCCCGCGGACGGTTTTCGTCACCCACCCGTGCGACGACGCTGCGCGCCGTCTGGGTTTGCTGTTCCAGCCACTCCGCAAATTCCTTTTCTTCCAAGGCAATAACCCGGAAACGCATGACCGCGTGGGAATCTCCGCAGTATTCCGCACACTGACCCCAGAAGTAACCGGGTTTATCCGCTCTCAGCCAGAGGTGATTCGCACGGTTCGGGATCATATCCACCTTGCCGGCGAGCTTCGGGACCCAGAAGGAGTGAATCACATCCACGGTTCGCAAATTGATGCGGATCGCGCGCCCCACGGGAATCACCAGCTCGTTGCCCGTGACCAGCGGCATCTTGGCATCCGCGTTGATCGTGGCCAGTTCCGTCGGGTACTCGAACTTGAACCACCACTGGTAGCCGACCGCGGTGACTTCGAGCGCCGTGCCCTTTTCCGCTTCCGGAACATCGTAGGTCGACCAGATCGCTTTGAGGGTGGGAACGGCGATGATAACGAGGGAAAGGACGGACGCACCAATGAGGCTCAGCTCAACGAGCGGGTTGCCGTGACTCTGGGATGGCGGTTCGGCATGCTCGTCAGCATCCGATCGGGCGCGGAATTTCACCATCGCGTACGCGAGCACCGCTCCGACCAATACGAAAATGACACCGGAGACCCAGCACGTTACATAGAAGACATGCAGCTGCTCGCGGGCGACCTGGCCTTCGACGGCAATCGTCGATTGGTGGCCATCCATGCGCCACCATTCACAGCCAGAGAGCAGCGCGACGCCGGCCAGCGCAATTACGCCACGACCCCATGGGGCCAAACTTGACCGCTTCAGCGAGGTCACGAGAGAGTTGAAAAGACGCATGTGGACAGTCGAAAAGGAAAACACCTGGATGGCGCGGTCTACAAAAGGTCATCAGAGTCGGCGAACGTTTTCGCATTTCAAGCCATAATCAGGAGATTTAGCCGATGCCTGGCCGTTCAAGCCTCTCTCAGCGATTTTATTAACGTGGCTGTAAACCGCATTAGCGGAGCGCGTGTTGCCGGTTTCAGGGTCCCCGCACCCAGTGGAGACCCGCGCCGAACCCACGTGGCGACCGCCCCAAATCACGGGAAACCTCCGCGTCAACCCCATGATGTTCGGGTTTGCATGTAGGTAAACCAATCCCAAGTTTGGAGCGCCATGAATTCCCGACTCACCCTTGTTTCCCTTGTTGCTGCGCTTGCTGTCGTCGGCTGTGCGAAGAAAGACGTCGCACCCTCCACGGTTGCTGCAACCACGCCTCCCGCTCCCGCGGCGACTGCTCCGGCCGTCGCACCGGCATCGGCGAGCGCCCCCGCCAAATCTGAAGTCCGCGTGATCGAGATCACGGCGAATGATCAGATGCAATTCAACATCAAGACCATCGACGCGAAGGTCGGCGAAGAGATCAAGGTCGTGTTGACCAATGTCGGCTCCCTTCCCAAGGAGGCCATGGGTCACAATTGGGTTCTCCTTATGGCGGGAGCTGACGTGAACGCGTTCGCCACCGCGTCGATGACGGCCAAGGCCACCGATTACATCGCGCCAGCGATGAAGGATAAAGTCCTCGCCTTTATTCCGGTTCTTGGACCGAAGCAAAAGGGAGAGGCGACTTTCAAGGTTCCGGCCGCTGGCGACTACGTTTATATCTGCTCGTTCCCTGGTCACTATATGATCATGCGCGGAACGCTCACTGCCAAGTAATTGGCTGAGCTAATCTGCTCTCGCAGCCGGGCGCAAAGCCCGGCTTTTTTGCGCCCTCATGAGTAAGGGCGCGGGGCGGGGGTTTCCTCGCTGTCTGGTTCGAATTCATCCACCGTGTGTAAATCCGCCGGGGGCGTTCGCGAAGCTCGCTGTAATTGGCAAGGACGCGAGGAGGTTCCGATCGCAGGAGGACTATCATCCGGAGCTGATCCTCGGTTCCCGCGTCACCGGGGTGCAACCGCTTTGGCCGTGATTTTCATTTCGACGAAATGCTCCCGCCGATCGTCGGTCAGCGGAATCGTATCTCCCGCGATCTGCTGTCCATCCAGCGTGATCCAGGAGGAGCCGGTATCGGGGTCCATCCGGCTGATCGCAATGTGATACACCGTCTCCCGATAACGGTAGTGGATTTTGTAGGCCGGCCATGACGTCGGCAGGCGCGAAACAATCCGCAACCGGTCGCCTTCGAGATTCACGCCCAGCAACGTTTCGATCAACAAGCGATACATCCAGCCCGCCGAGCCCGTGTACCAGGTCCAACCGCCCCGGCCGGTGTGGGGGGGGACGGCGTAAACATCCGCGGCCACGACATACGGTTCCGCCTTATAGGTCGCGATTTTCTGCGCCGTAGCTCCGTGATGGACGGGATTCATCAAGCCGAACAGCCCCCACGCGCGGTCGTTGTCGCCCATGAGGGCCACGGCCATGACCGTCCAGATTGCGCCGTGGGTGTATTGCCCGCCATTTTCGCGCACGCCCGGAATATAGCCCTTGATGTATCCAGGATTTAGGGACGATTTGTCGAACGGTGGATCAAACAACTGGATGAGTCCGGCATCGCGGCGAACGAGTCGCCGCTCCACGGCCTCCATCGCCTGGCGTGAACGCTCCGGATCGCCCGCGCCGCTGATGACGGACCAGCTTTGCGGAAGCGAATCGATCTGGCACTCCGGATTGCTCTTCGAACCCAGCGGCTCGCCGTTGTCAAAATAGGCGCGGCGGTACCATTCGCCGTCCCACGCGTTCTCCTCGATGTTCTTGCGCAACTGTTCCGCCTGGGCCACGCACCGATCGGCGAACGGGTCATCGCTTCGGGCTCTCGCGACCACCTCGAACTGAGTGAGCACATCATAGAGAAAGAATGCGAGCCAGACACTCTCGCCCCGGCCTTCCTTTCCGATCATGTTCATGCCGTCGTTCCAATCGCCGCAGCCGATCAGGGGCAACCCGTGGACGCCGAAATTCAACCCGCGTTCGATCGCGCGTACGCAATGTTCATAGAGGCTGGCGGATTCCTCGGCGCGGGCCGGCAGATCATAGTACGCTTCCTCTTCCGGCTTTACCGCCCGGCCTTCGAGAAAGTGGATCTTCTCGTCAAGCACACCGGTGTCCCCGACGCACGCGACGTATCGGCAGGTTACATACGGCAGCCAGAGGAAGTCATCGGAGAAATGGGTGCGCACGCCGCGTCCCACGGGTGGATGCCACCAATGCTGCACGTCGCCTTCCCGGAACTGGCGGGAGGCGGCGCGAAGCAAGTGCTCGCGGGTGAGCGACGGTGCGGCGTGGACCAGTGCCATGACGTCCTGCAACTGGTCGCGGAAACCGTAGGCTCCCCCGGATTGATAGAACCCGGTGCGGCCCCAGATGCGGCAACTCAGCGTCTGATACAACAGCCAGCCATTCGCCAGCACGTTTACGGCGGGATCGGGTGTATCCACATTTATGGCACCGAGCGTCCGGTTCCAAAAGGCCCAGACACCCTCGAGCGCACCCCGATTTGCGTCGGCCCGGCGGAAGCGGTGGATCAGACTCTGCACGTCGGCGACACTACGGCCCGTACCCAGCCGGAAACTGGTTTCCCTTTCCTGCCCGTCGGGCAGATCAAAGCTGACCTGCAACGCCGCGCAGGGATCAAGCCCGGCGCCGACCTTGCCGGAGAGCCGCACGCGCCGCAGCGCGGCGGGTTGCGCGAGCGTGCCGTTGCGCCCGAGGAATTCCTTGCGATCGCCGGTCAAGGTGCGGGTCGGATCGCTCACATCCACGAAGGCAATGCGATCGGCGAACTCCGTGTTGTACGGATTGCGCGCGATCAAGGCCCCGCTCTTGAGATCCACCTCGGTCTGCACGTGCAGCAGGGTTTTCGGGCGGAGGTCGCCGAGCACCCACTCCCAGTAGCCAGTGGCGGAAAGGCGGCGCGGGCGCCCTGAGATGTTGCGCACCTTCAAGACCGCAAACTTCACGGGCGCATCCATCGCGACGTAGATCCAGAGTTCGGATACGATGCCGTTCTCCGTGTGCTCGAAAACCGTGTAGCCGAAGCCGTGCCGAATCACATAGGGCGTCACGCCGCGGGCGGGCCCGGGCGTTGGCGACCAGAACTGCCCCGTCTGCTCGTCGCGGAGGTAAAAGGCTTCGCCTGTCGTGTCCTGAACGGCGTCGTCGCTCCAGGGCGTCAGCCGGAACTCGTGGGCGTTCTCGAGCCAGGTGTAGGCGCTGCCGCTCTCGGAAACGACCGTCCCGAAATGCGGATTCGCCAGAACGTTCACCCACGGGGCCGGCGTCTGTTGTCCGGGCGCGAGGGTGATGACATACTCGTGTCCGTCCCGGGTGAAGCCGCCCAGGCCGTTGGCGAACATCAGGTCGCGGGGCGGAAGGGGAGGTGACGTATCCACGACAAGACTACGGCCGGGAAGCAGCGCCGGCATCATGGGCTCGGGAATCGCGCGCTGCTCCAATTGTTCCGCCAGCGAACCGTATTCGTCGTTGAGGACGATCCGCGCCACGGCTTGCAGCAGCACGCGATCTTCCTGCGGAATCTGTTCCAGACGGCGGACGAAGATCCCGCCGGGTTTGTCGAGCATCTGGGCCTCGATGCCCGACGCGATCAGCCCGGTGATTTCCTCGTGCAACGACTGCCGATAGACTGAAATCTCTTCGTTGAGGATGACGAGTTCGACGGTGAGTCCCTTGATCCGCCAATAGGAATGCGCCTGGACCAGTTGCCGGACGAGATCGATTTTTTTGCTTTCGCTGACGCGTAGCAGAACGAGGGGGGCGTCGCCGGAAATGCCGTAGCTCCAAAGGCCGTTTTGTCCGCGCCGATTGGTGCGGAGCACGCCGGGATTGGCCCGGCGCGCGGGGTCGGCGTAAATCAGGGCTCCCGCGAGTTTGGCGTAAAGTTGGGCTTCGGCTTCCGAGGCGTTGAGCTGGCGCAACGTCACCTGGCTATGCGTCCAGGCCAGTTCGAAGGCGCGTTCACCCATGCGTGGGTTGCGATATTTTTCCACCAGCGCGAGTGCCTGCTGGCGGGTTTCCGTCGCACCCAGAATGAAGTCGATGACAACGCTTTCATTCGGAGGGAGCGTAATGGCACGACGCAGCGCAACAATCGGATCGAGGACGGAGCCCTCGCTGTTGGACAACGCTCCGGGCGCTTTCATTGCTGCGGGTTGCGTCGGAGTGCCGCCGCGTCCGACGAAGCGCGAGCGGTCCGTTTCACAGGAAACGGTACCGGCCTCGGCGCCGTGGGTTGTGATGAGATGCAGGAGCCACGGTGGGGACTCGTCCGCCGAACGGGCGCGCCGCGTGCAAAGGATCGCGGAAGAGTCGCGCATGAACTCTGTTTGTACGAAGAGATTGCTGAAAGCCGGATGGGCGGCATCAGCGGCCGGCGGTGCGAGCACCACCTCGGCGTAGCTCGTGAGCTCGATCGTCCGCGGGTTGTTGCCGCGGTTGGTGAGCGTGAGTCGCCGCAGCTCGACGTCGTCTTCCGGGGAAACGCAGATTTCGGTGTGGGTTTCAATGGCCGAGTGCCGGTGGCGAAACTCGGCGCGGCCCTGGGTGAAGATCGCTTCGTAACGTTTGAGGGTGCGCAAGGTGGGCTGGTGGGCCGCGGACCAGAACTCGCCGGTCGCGACGTCTCGCAGGTAGATGAACGTGCCCCAGCAATCGCGCGCGGCATCTTCCCGCCAGCGGGTCAACGCCAGATTTTGCCAGCGGCTGTAGCCACCGCCCGCGCTGCTGATGGCGAGATGATAGCGGCCGTTGGAGAGGAGGTTGACTTCGGGGGCGCGAGCGGACGGATCGGTGAAGACCCGCATCGCGGTCGTGATCTCGGGTAGGACGCCTTTCTCCTGTTCCGGTTCGGCGGTGAACACGTTCGCCGTGCTTTTTGGCACGCGTTCCTGCAGCAGCAAGTCGGCCGCTTTCAGCAGCGGACACGCGAGAAACCGGCGCTGCATGGGCTGATCGCGCAACAGATAAACCAAGGCGAGCAGGCTCATGCCCTGGTGGTGCGCCATGAACGATTGGATCGTCACGCTGGCTTCGCCCGGGGGCAAGCGCCCCGGAGTATAATCCACGGCTTCGTAGAAGCCAAAGGCGCCTTCCCGACCGTCGTCGGAGAGCCGTTGCAGATTTTCCGTCGCTTCGCGCGGAGCCACCATCAGCGCCATCGCCGTGGCATACGGGGCGATCACCAAATCGTCGGCGAGCCCGCGCTTCAAACCGAGCCCCGGGGCGCCAAACGCGCGGTATTGATAATTCTGATGCGCATCCGTGCGGTGGTAGCCGGACTCGGAAATTCCCCAGGGAATGTTACGCGTGTTGCCATAGTCGATCTGGTGTTCAACCGAGGCCACGGAGGTTTCATCCAGCAGCGTGTTCTCGTACGACGGCATAACGAGTTGCGGCATGAGATACTCGAACATCGAGCCGCTCCACGAGAGCAGGATCGGCCGGCCGCGCGACGCCACCAGCAGACGCCCGAGGGAAAACCAGTGGTCTTGCGGAACCTGGCCCTGGGCGATCGCGACGAAACTGCACAGGCGTGCCTCCGAGGCGAGGAGGTCGTAGAAGCTGACATCGAGCCGGCGTTCGCTGACGTTGTACCCAATCGAGAAAAGCTCCCGGCCTCGATCGAACAGAAAGGTGAAATCCATGGTGGCGAGCTCGTCGCTCTGGCGGGCGAGGCGTTCCAGTTCCGCGAGTCGCGCGTGAGCCCGACCGCTGGCGGCGCGGAAGGGGCGAGTCCAATCGGCCGCAGCGTCGGTCGCGGGCGGAGCCACCACGAGCGTGGGCGCCGCGCCGTCAGCGTTGCTCAAAGGATCGAGCCAGTGATCGAGTGCCGCCACGTGGCGGAGGGTGGGAGAGGGGCCAAGGTGGGCGAGAGCTTGGGCCATCGCCGGGTGCAGATCGCCGTTCGGTGCCGGGTCCCGCAGCCAGGGAGCGAAGCCGAGGATTTCCTCCAGATGCTCCTCGCAGTTTTGTCGAAGCGTAGCGGTCCACCGCTTCGAATCGTCAGCTGTTCCCTCCCTTGCTTCGGCGCGCACTGGCGCTCTTGGGTTACCGGTTGAGTCCGCCAGCTGCCGGGCGTGCGCCGTGGCGCGCTTGAGAATCGCCACGGCCTCGGACAGGGTGGCGGGAGTGTGGGTGAGCTCGGCGTCGAGTTTCGCGAGGGTCGCGTGCTTTCCGAGGTAGGTTCGGAGTACGCCGGCGGTGTCGCTTAACCCCGCGAAAACGTGCGGATGAAAAATCGGTTCATCGGCCAATTCCCTTAAGCCGGCACCGAGGGTGAGCAGGTGTCCGGCGAGATTGCCGCTATCCACCGTCGATACATACATCGGATGAAGCGGTTGCAGCGTGCGGGTGTCGTACCAATTTAAAAAATGACCGCGGTACCGTTCGAGCTTCAGCATTGAGGCGAACGCGTGATCGATGCGCTCCAGCGCTTTTCCGGCGGGCAAATAACCGAAATCGCGCGCCGCGAGATTAGCGAGCAGTGCCAATCCGAGGTTCGTCGGTGAGGTGCGCGAGGCGATCGTGGGATGCGGCACTTCCTGGAAGTTATCCGGGGGGAGCCAGTTTTCCTCCGCGGTGACGAATGTCTCGAAGAAGTTCCAGGTCTTGCGGGCGGTTCGCCGGAGAAATGCGAGCTGCGCCGGCGATAGGTCCGGGGGCGGCGTTTCAATCGACTGGCTAATCCACCATGCGATCCACGGAGCCGCCAGCCAGGTGCCCAGAAACGGCAGGGCCAACGGGAGCATGTCGGGTTGCACCCGCCACAACGTGAGACCTGCCGCCAGCGCCAGAAGCGGCGCACTCCACATCGTGAGAAAAAAGCCCGCGAGATCGGACCGCGTGTTATTTTCGGCTTCGGCGGAGCTTTGCCATTCGAGCAGATGTTTGCGCGTGATGAGGACGCGCAGGAGCGTGCGTCCGATGGCGTCGAGGCTGACGTACGCGTCATAGGGAAGGAACGCCAGGGTGAGAAACACCTGGCCCAATTGACGACCCTCCGCGGCGGCCGCTGTCCGCAGATGCATCAACCAAGGAAGGTCGGTCGGTTTGCGCAGCACGTTCACCAGCACCGGAAGAAAGCCCGGGAGCGCCACAATCACGAGAACGAGCAGGGTGCCAATGCCGGCGAGCGGCGGCAGGAGCAGCCAGAGGCCGAGCAGCAACGCGAGCAGTGCGATCGGGACGAGACTGCGTCGCAAATTATCGAGCAGTTTCCAGCGCGACAAAGCCGAGAGTGGATTTGCAAGGCGTCGCGCATCCGGACCGGGTACGCGCGGCAGAAGCCACGGTGTGATCTGCCAGTCGCCGCGGATCCAGCGGTGACGTCGACCGATATCCACGTTATAGCGGGAGGGATACTCTTCGTAGAACTCCAGGTCGCTCATCAAGGCCGAACGCGCGTGGACTGATTCCAGTAGATCGTGACTCAACACCGTGTTCTCTGGAAAACGTCCGGCCAGGGCGCGCTCGAACGAATCCACCTCGTAAATACCTTTTCCGATGAAGGATCCCTCCTGGAAGACGTCTTGATAGACGTCCGAGACCGCGCGGGTGTACGGATCGATGCCCGTTTCGCCGGCGAACAGGCGCACGAACCAGGAGCGTCGAGCGCCCGTGAGGCTCACGCTGACGCGCGGCTGGAGAATACTATAACCCTCGGTCACGATGCCGTGGGCCGAATCAAATACCGGCCGATTCAACGGGTGCGCCATCGTGCCCACGAGCTTGCGGGCGGCATCACGCGGCAGCTGGGTGTCTGTATCCAGCGTGATGACATACTTGACCGAGAGAAGCACGGAGGTGTTGCCGACAATCATCGAGAAGCAGCTGCGCGAGCCGCCGCGGAGCAGGGCGTTGAACTCGGCGAGCTTCCCGCGTTTGCGTTCGTAACCCATCCATAGCCCTTCACTCGCGTTGAAGCGGCGGGGGCGGTGAAAAAGAAAAAAGCGATCCCGGCGATCGGAGGGATACTTGATATTGAGGTGCTCCACCCCGGCTTGCGCCCGCTGCAGGAGCGCTTCGTCCTGCGGCGTG